>JBIOEC010000001.1:0-19971 GCA_044445645.1 Gammaproteobacteria bacterium
CAGCAATCGCCTCGCGATAACGAAGACTGCGCGAATCTAACACATGCTGAACACCCAATGATTGCAAATACGCACGCTTTTCTTCACTTCCTGCCGTGGCAATAATTTTCGCTTGGCAGTATTGAGCGATTTGAATCGCCGCCAATCCTACACCACCCGCACCTGCGTGGATTAAAATAGTCTCGCCTGCTTTAAGTTCTGCCAAGGTAATCAGACTGTAATAAGCTGTCATGAAAATCGTGGGAATAGCCGCAGCTTGATTAAACGATAATTCGCGAGGCTTCAGGTGAATAAGCTCACGACCCGTAATCACTTGACTCGCCAAGCTCCCCCATGCCACACCCAAAACTTCATCACCCACCTGATAATCATGCACATTTTTCCCAACAGCTTGAATCACTCCCGCACAATCTCCTCCCAATGGCCCTGGATCGCCCGGATATAAATTCATGGCATTTAGTACATCACGGAAATTTAAACCCACCGCTTTCAGTGCAATCACCACGGCATTGTCATCTAAAGCCAGTACGCTTTTCTCTCCCACTAAACGCAATTCATCCAATATACCTGACGGATTTTTGATTAACCGATAAGGCCCATTGGGAATACTTAAATGCTGCTGAATTCGATTTGCCTCTGCTGCATGCACAACACGGGAGACATACCACTGCCCTTCACGATAGGCAAAGAGTTGTTCGCGGCTATGTTCTTGCTTAAGCGCTGCCAACAGTGGTTCGATCGCTTGACCTTCTGCTACATCTAATTGTCTGAGCGATAACTCCGGATGTTCTAAAATCGTGGTTTTAATGAATCCGTTGAGCAGCGCTTGATTCAAATGTAAACTTTCTCCTTGCAGAGAATTCGCTTGTTCGGTAACAACGATCACAGGCGGTTTATTTCCATTGGTTTGAATTTGGGTTTGAATCAAATCCAGTAATCCCTTCACACCTGACAGACTGATCACAGCATCGCCCGCTTTATCTCGTGCATCGTAAATAATAGGTTCAATGGCTTGTTCTTCCTGCAATGTTTCGCTGACTAATATATAAGGTTGCCAAATAGGTAGGTAACAGGCGTCTTTAGGATCTTTTCTCATTCCTAGCAGTTTTTCAACCGTTGCTTGCATTGTTCTCTTTGCACTAAATCCTGCTATCTTTGCAACAATTGTCCCACCTTCACTGAATAAAGTCAGATCTGCACGGACGATGTCTACTGACGGGTCTGAATTTTCTTTAGAAAGAAGAACATGCACATAACATTGTGTTGAAAGAGGTTCATATAACGTAATCTTATCAAACCCAATCGGCAAATAGATAACATTAGAGCTCTGGCTGTACAAACACGATAGTGTTTGCAATGCACCATCGAATAAAGGTGGATAAAGCCTATATCGTGGGTCAATCTCACTACTGCTCTCCACCTTGGCTAGTAATTCATTTTCTCCTGTAAAAATTTCTTTTACCGTTTGAAATGCAGCCCCATACTCCAATCCATGAGCAGAAAGTTTTGCGTAAAACTCTTTAATATTGACTTGGTCTTGGCATCTTTTCCTTATCGCCGTTAATGTCAAATCATTGAACGAGGGTAAGCTTTCAATCAGCGCACCTTCGCCCTGTGCATGCAACTGCCATAGGGAATTTTCTGCCGCATCAGTGGTTTGCGAATAAACCGCGAGATGGTAGGTATTATTTTTACCCGAAGTAAGAATGGTTTGCAAACTCACAGCTGAGATTTCGGCTATTTCTAGCGGCAATTCAATGTGAATATCTTTTAACTCTATAGCGAAAATGCCATTATCACTATTTTCCTGATTTTTTAATGCAGCTAACAACAGCTCCACATAACCTGCTGCCGGAAAAACAGCATGGGTAAATATCCGATGATCACCTAGATACTGCAATGCAGCTTCTTCAATGGAAAGCATTTTCTCAAACGCAATATCTTCATGACTGGCCAGTGAAGATAAACGAACGCCTAATATAGGATGGAGCTCTGCGATATTTTTCACATATGACGGATGCTGCAATGCCTCTATCCAAAAATGTTGACGCTGGAATGCATAGGTCGGCAAAGCGATTTTGTGTAAATAGGCACTGATCTCGGCTTTGTAATGATAGGCGGAATTATCGACATCACTTTTATCCAAATAATTTTTATTTTCTAACTTGACAATTAATTCTGTTAATGTTTTTCCTGTCACTCCAATAATTTTTTCAAAACGTGCGCGAGTTACTTGGCTGCTGTAACAAATATCATAAATAGGTTTTTGGGTCGTTGTTAAATAATCAATATAATGTTGGATCTGCTGCGCTAAGGCTTTATCTGTTTTGGCAGAGATAATTAATAGGTGTTCTTCGGCACTCAGTTCCTGTTGCATGGCTTTCGGAATAACCATAACTTCAGCATCAGGTGCTTCTTCTAAAATCACATGCGCATTGGTGCCACTAAAACCAAAGCTGCTAATGCCAGCTCTCCTGATATGATTATCTTGTTTTGGCCATGCTATAGGCTGCAGCGGCAGCTGAGCAGGGATTTGTGCAAAATCGATGATCTGTGGATTGCGTTCTTTAAAATGTAAATGCCGAGGAATTTGTTCATGCTGTAAAGTAAGAACAGTTTTAATAAGCCCGGCAATGCCAGCTGCCGCTTCCAAATGTCCAATATTCGTTTTCACTGTCCCAATCATTAGCGGTTGCATTCTTTTATTTGAATTTTGATTTGCACCGAAGACCTGGTATAACGCATTGATTTCAATTGGATCACCCAATGCCGTACCCGTGCCATGCGCTTCAATATAATCAATATCATCCGGCATTAATCGCGCTTGGTGCAAAGCTTGTTTAATCACCGCTTCTTGTGCTGGACCATTAGGCACAGTTAAGCCGCTGCTTGCCCCATCTTGATTAACTGCGCTGCCTTTTATCACTGCTAAGATGGTATCCTTAGCTCGTTTAGCATCACTTAACCGTTTTAAAATAATAATTCCACAACCTTCGCCGCGCACATACCCATCCGCGCTTTTATCAAATGCCTTGCAGTGACCATCAGGAGCAAGCATATGCGCTTGGCTAAAGCTAATACTGGTTTGTGGTACCAGCAGCACATTTACCCCTCCGACAATTGCTAAATCACTTTCTTTTTGCCGCAGACTTTGACAGGCTTGATGGAGTGCTACCAAGGAAGAGGAACACGCGGTATCTATTGCCATGCTCGGCCCTTGTAATCCCAGCGTGTAGGCAATACGTCCAGTCGCAGCACTAAGGGCATTACCCGTGCCCATATAAGCATCAATATCTTTTACTTCCAGGCGATTATTTTCTAGCAAAACATAATCATGGCTAGATATTCCAATAAATACACCAGTAAGTGTTTTTTTTAAATTTTTAGGATTAATATTAGCATTTTCTAGTGCTTCCCATGCCACTTCAAGCAACAATCGTTGCTGCGGATCCAGATATTCAGCTTCGCGTGCACTGATCTCAAAAAAAGATGCATCAAATTCATCAATCGGTGTCGTTATAAAACTCGCTTTACGGGAAATCATTTTTCCAGGCACATCCGGTTCTGCATCATAATACTCATCAATATTCCAACGCGTCAGAGGGACTTCAATACTAGCATCAAAACCTTGCTGCAATAACTTCCAAAATGCATCTGGGCTATTGGCTCCGCCAGGGAAGCGACAGCCCATGCCCACTATGGCAATAGCTTCATGCGATCTTGATTCTAAAGCTTTAAGTTTTTCCCGCGTTTCCCCTAATGCAACCAACGCTTTGAATAATTGATCATTATCATCAGTCATTGGACTCTCCTTGTATATAATGATCAATATCGCTCTTTGACATTTTCTTTATTTTTTCAGAAATCTCCAATGTAGGCTTATTTTCTTCCTCATCCTTTTGCGCGTGAAGTTTAGGTCCAATATCTAAAAGTGTCAGAAGTGAAGAACAAATATCCGCAACAGATGGATAATCAAAAGCAATGGTATTGCTGAGCGGCTTATTGATTAAAGCTTGCAAGCGATTTTTCAACTCCAGAGCCATAAGCGAATCCATCCCCATTTCAAAAAAACCCTTATTTTCATCGATGGTTTGATCCGCTGATAATCCAAGCACTTGTCGGATTTCTTGACTAATGGCAGACTTTAGAATGGCTTCCCTTTGTTCCTGCGGTGCCGCTTGTAATTGTTTTAATAAAACAGATTCTGGTTTGCGCTCCAGTAAAACATTCAACCACGAAGGGATTTGCATGAATGATTCGCTCATGCGTTGCCAGTTGCTATGCACCATTTCCAATTCTGCCACGTTTTGGTGTAAGGCATAATCCAGTGCTTGAATACCTTCCTGTGTTTTAAATGGAATCAATCCTCGACGTTGATGGGTAGTAACAAGCCCTTTCGCCATGCCCACTTGTGCCCAGGGTCCCCAGTTAATACTGAGTGCAGTAAGATGTTGCTGTTGTCGCCATTGCGCTAATCCATCCAAGAAACTATTCGCCGTGGCATAATTACTTTGAGCAGGAGAGCCATTCAGCGAAGCAATCGATGAGAACAATACAAAATGATCCAAGGTAATGTGTTGTTCTTGGGTTAGCTCATGTAAATACCAAGCACCTAGTGATTTCGGTGCAAAGACTTTTTCAAACCGTTCCTTAGTTTGTTTATCTAAAGGTGAATCATCAATACTACCTGCTGCATGGAAAATCCCTTTGAGTGGAAAGTCCTCAGAGGTAATGTGAGTCAGTAGTTTTTTAACCTCTTTTTTAATACTGATGTCTACTTGATAAGTACTGACTTGCGTGCCTCTGGCTTTCAATTCGGTGAGCACAGCTTTAGCCGCTGCATTCGGTTCACTACGCGCCACTAATATAATCTTGCCTGCACCACGCTCACTCAAATATTTCGCCACTTCTAATCCTATACCCCTCAAACCACCGGTGATGAGATAACCAGCCTTTGAGCTAAATTGAATTTCAGCTGGCGGCAATGTAATCACCACCTTCCCTACCTGTTTGGCTTGTTGCAAATATTTAAAAGCAGAGATGGTTTGGGATAAAGGAAAAATCGTTTGGTGAATGGGTGTCAGAGTTTTATTCGCAAATAAGGGCATTAACTCGGTTAATAATTTTTCTACTGTTTGGGGTTCCTCAGCGGACATTGCATCTAATGCCACGGTGTAATACGTGACCTCAGGCCGTTTAATGCTTACCTCCTCAGCACTCCAGATATCTCGTTTACCAATTTCAATAAATCGTCCTTGTGCTACTATGCAATCCAAGGTGGCTTCAATAAAGCCCTTTCCTGAAAGCGAATTCAGCACAACATCCACACCACGCTGCTGCGTAATATCGCGTATCGCCTCACGATAGGTTAGGCTTCGTGAATCCAATACATGTTCAATTCCCAATGCCGTTAAATAATCACGCTTCTCTGCACTGCCCACTGTTGCAATAATGTTCGCTTTGCAATATTGTGCAATTTGAATCGCCGCTAAACCTACCCCACCCGTTCCCGCATGAATAAGTACAGTTTCACCTGCTTGGAGTTTTGCTAAAGTAATCAGGCTGTAATAAGCCGTGAGAAATACTACAGGAATAGCAGACGCCTCATTAAAGCTTAAATCTTGCGGTTTATGGATGATTATCCGTTCATCCGTTATCACTTCACTGGCAAAACCACCGCTCACTAAACCTAATACCTCATCACCTACATGATACTTTGTAACCTCCTCGCCTATTGCTGTGATAACCCCAGCGCACTCAATCCCCAAAGGCCCCGGGTCACCAGGGTATAAATTCATTGTATTTAATACATCCCGGAAGTTTAATCCCACAGCTCGCGGAGCAATTACCACCTGAGTCCCTTGTGGACTCAGTAACGACTGCTCACGCAATGTTAATTCTTCAATGGCCCCACTGGCTGATTTAATCAGCTGATACCTATGTGCTGGGATTAATAATTGTTGATGTGCCTTGAGCGCTTCCTGGGCTGTTACAATCCGTGCGACATACCATTGATGATCACGATACGCAAACAAACTTTCCTCATCGCTATCTTTTTCCAACCAAGCTAAGAGCGGCTCTAAGGCTTCTCCTGAACTCAGATCCAACTGACGAATGTGCAGCTCTGGGTGCTCCAGTATTGCGGTTTTAATCAAGCCATTTAGCATCGCTTGACTAAGATGAATGACCTCCCTTTGCAATGAATATGCCTGCTCGGTGATAATCACTATTCGACTCACGCCGGTGTTTTGTGAAATTATTTTTTGAATAAAAGTCAGTAATCGTTGAGCTACCTGAGATGTGACTCTCAATTTATTTTCTTGTTCACGAGCGTCGTAGTAAACAATTTTCTCACTTTCATTGAGTTCTTCTTCACTCGTCACTCCCTCAGCAATCCCAGCATACGGCCGCCAAGTTTGCGCATAACACCATTGCCTCACATCCTTTTCTTTGCGCAAAGCCTGCAACAGTTTTTGTTGTGAAGCGGCACGTGATACGAGATGCGTTATCTCGCCGATGACATTCAAATTAACATCCAGCAAGGTAATACTTAGCGAATGAACCGTGTTATCCTGTGCGGGTTCAAAGCGAACATAGCCCCACCGCGGCATCAGCGTATTCGCAGCAACATAAAGGCGCTCTAACGCAAAAGGAATATAAGGTGTCGTATCTAGGTGCGTGTCTTGCGCCAAACGAGCAAAAGCAGACTGAAATAAACTATCCATTAACCCTGGATAAATCACATAAGCGGATGTTTCCTCCTCGGGTTCAGGGACTCTAAAGCGGGCTAAGACTTCTCCTTCATCCACCCAAGCTTGCTCTAACCACTGAAAATGCGGCCCTAAGGTAATAGAAATGGCATCAAAAATTTCGTGGTGACGGACCGCATCATACACCGAAGCACGCGATAAAAACCGCTCACTGAGTGCGCTTCCCGATTGATCCCATACTTGCGTGTAAGAACGTAAAATACCTTGCACATGCAAACGCCATGCATCCTCTTGTGCGTCGGCGACGTTGCGACTGTAAACCGAAAAAGTATAATCTCGTCCAACATCAGCACGATCAATCACCACTTGCACATGATACTGTTGACCTGGCTCTATTATTAACGCTTCTTGAAAGCTCACCTCTTCAATCGCTAAATCCCCTAAATCACTTTCTTTAATCCATGAAAGCAACATCGATAGATAAGTCGCACCCGCCACCACCGGCAAGCCATAAATCAAATGATCTTTAATAAATTCCGGCCAATTCTCGCTGATGTAACTTTCATATATCCAACCCGTGGCCTGCGGGATCGAAAGCTTATGTTGTAAAAATGGATGGCGGTTTACATCCAAGTTAAAGCCCATGGTTTTAAATTCATCTATACGATGGGATAAAGCCCAATAACGCTGACGCTGAAACGGATAGAGCGGTAAAGCCACTTTCTTGAGATAAGGTTTTAGCTCATCACTATAGAGACTGTCTGTATTTTCGAATTCAGTGACTGCTAAATAGTTTTTACTTTCCAAATGTGTGATTAATTCGGATGACGTTTGACCTGTTACACCGATAACTTTTTCAAAACGTGTCCGTGCGATTTGACTGCTGTAGCAAATATCTTGAATCGTATTGTGAGTGGATTTTAAATACTCAATATAATGCTCAACCTGTTGTGAAAGTGCCGTCTCTGTTTTAGCCGAAATAATTAATACATGATGTTGATGATGGAGCTGCTCTTGCATAGCTTCCGGAATAAGGCTAATTTCTCCTGCAGGCGCTTCTTCTAAAATCATATGCGCAAGGGTGCCAGCAAAACCAAAACTACTGACCGCTGCACGCCGAGGTGCGTTGTCATTCGTTTTCCAAGTGGTGGTCTGCGTCGGTAACACAATTTGTGTCGATAATTCAATCTGCGGATTCAGTATACTAAAGTGTAAATTCTTAGGAATGCACTGGTGATTGAGCGCCAACACCGCTTTGATAACGCCAGCCACTCCAGCCGCCGCTTCTAAGTGCCCAATACTGCTTTTCACCGCACCCACCACCAACGGTTGAGTTCGCTCAGATGAAGTGTAAACCTCTTGAATTGCACGCATCTCGATCGGATCACCAAGACTCGTGCCCGTGCCGTGAGCTTCTAAATATGTAATATGAGCCGGCTCAAGGTGAGCCATTGCGAGCGCCTGGTGCATCACCTCTTGTTGCGCTAATCCATTCGGCACCGTTAACCCACCACTCGCTCCATCTTGGTTCACACTGCTACCCTTAATCAGTGCTAATATAGGATCCTGATCGCGTTGCGCATCACAGAGGCGCTTCAATACCAACATGCCGCAACCATCACTTCTCACATAACCATCCGCACCCGCATCAAAAGTTTTACAATGTCCCTCTGGTGAAAGCATATGCGCCTTGGACAGATTGATATTAATTTCCGGCAATAAAATTAAATTCACTCCACCACTTAAAGCGAGCGTGCAGGCACCATGACGCAATGCTTCACACGCTTCGTGAATGGCTACTAATGACGAAGAGCATGCGGTATCAATCGCTAAGCTCGGACCTCGTAAGCCTAACGTATAAGACAACCGACCCGCCGCGGCACTTAGTGCATTACCACTGGCGAGGTACGCATCAATCTCACTCGCTTGTTCATTTTTAAGCAGTGAACTCATGTAATCACTGCCAGAAATTCCAATATACACCCCAGTCTGGCTGTCTTTTAAACTTAGCGGATTGATCCGCGCCTCTTCGAGCGCATGCCAGCTGGTTTCTAGAATTAAGCGTTGCTGCGGATCCAGCATCATCGCTTCTTTCGGGCTAATGCCAAAAAACGCTGCATCAAATTGATCTACTTGCTCAATAAATCCGCCCCAGCGCGTTATCATCTTGCCAGGCTCATCTGGATTAGCACTATAATAAAGAGCATTGTCCCAACGCTCGCGCGGCACTTCCGTGATCCCATCGACACCTTGAAGCAGATGATCCCAAAACACCTCAACATCAGCGGCCTGCGGGAATCGACCTGCCATCCCAACTATCGCTATCGGTTCGCTGCTGTAATCATAAATAATCCGTGGCGCATGCAGCGCCGGACTGGCTTCAAGTCGGGTTTGCAGATAATCGGTAAGCGTCGTAATACTCGGGTAATCAAAACATACTGTGTTAGGAATAGACTGACTAGGCAAATGCGCCTGCAAGTGATTCGTCACTTCAACTGCCATCAACGAATCCATGCCGCGCTCAAAAAAGCCCTGATTATCCGGCATTGTCTCAAAACCCAGTTCTCGAATACCTAAAGTATTTTGAACTAAGAGGCGAACGCTATTCAACAGCCAGGACTTGCGTTCTGTAGCGGGTAGAGACCACCAGTGAGAGCACCAATCTTCATAAGGCGTGCCCATAATACCTTCAGGCACGCTCACTAATTTGCTCAATAAAGGTGGAATAAGCGGCTCTTGCCAAGCACGTTCATTCAATGCAACGATTGCGCTATTGGCAGAGTCTATATGTGCGCTGAATGACAACGCTTCCTGCGCAGAAAGCGGGGTAATGCCATAACGCTCCCAGCGTTTACGCTGTAATTCCGTCAATTCGGCAGCCATCCCTTCATTCGCCCAAGGTCCCCAGGCGATACTCGTGCCCGGTAATCCTTGCAACTGGCGATAACGCATCAATCCATCTAAAAAGGTATTTGCCGCCGCATAGTTACTTTGGCCAGGACTTCCCAAAATGGCTGCGATCGAGGAACACGCAATAAAGAAATCAAGTGTGATATTATTTTGCAGCGTTACCGTATGTAAATTCCAAGCACCCCAGGCTTTGCCCGCTAATACCATTTTGAATTTATCCCAATCTTGATTGACAAGTATTCCATCCGATAATACACCCGCGGCATGTATAATCCCTTTTAAGGGATATCCACTGCGTTCAACATCTGCGATACACGCTGCAACTGCCGCGCCATCACTGATATCTAATGTCTGCGTATTAACCGTAATGCCTATTTCACGCCAATGAGAGATCCTATCTAGCACCGCACCTTCCGGTGGGCGTCGACTCACCAAAATAATATGTTGAGCCCCCTGGGCAATCAAGGCTTGTGCATAAGCTTGGCCTATTGCACCTAAGCCGCCAGTGATCAGATAACTTCCTTCTGGCGTCACCTTAAGTTCTTTTTGCTCATCAATCGCCTGCTTAACTAAACGCAAGGACAACCATTGAGTGCCATCGTAATACCATTCATCTGCTGGCATTGTGGCATCTAACAACACGTTAACTGCATTCACAATATCCTTATCATCGGCAACTTCAACCTGGCTCCATCTTAAATGCGGAAACTCATTCGCACTGACACGGCACAAGCCTGTTAAAATACTGGCTGCAGGGTTAGCTTCACGAGCCATACGAAGTATTCCAATTCGCAAAGGCGATATACTCTTATGTTCAGCACACCTTTTTACTAATGCGAGCCAGCATTCACTCACTAAACGATGATAAGAAGCCAGATCTGACGTATCCGTTATTTCCGGCGACTCTACACACCAAATCACACGCTTAGGTTGATTATCTGCAGATAAAGCGGATAACAAGTCCTCATCAAACTGCTTGGATAAAATAATTTCCCTAGAAGTTAAATGCTTCTCGGTAATCTGGGTATTAACCTGTTTAGACAATGCGCCAAGACCTAGAACCAGCACAGAAACAGTCGCGTTACTCTCCTCACCCATTGCCAGGTTAACTGGCTGCCACTCTAATGCATATGCGCCTATTCCTTTCGCAGCGGATGTCGCGGCAGCAAGCTCAGATGCCCAGTAATGTTGACGTTCAAATGAATAAGTAGGCAATGTAGCTTTTTTGAGATAAGGTTTTATTTGATCACTATAAATATAATTCGGATCCTCGATGTCTTTTTCATCCAGATAATTTCTATTTTCTAAATGGGCAATTAACTCTTCTCGCGTTTTACCTACTACAGCAATGACTTTAACAAAACGGGTACGTGCTATTTGACTGGTGTAACAAATGTCTTGAATCGTATCACGAGTGGATTTTAAATACTCAAGGTAACGCTCTATTTGTTGTGCCAATGCCGCTGCCGTTTTGGCTGAAATCATCAGTAAATGTTGCTGCTCGGCAAGTTGCTGTTGGATTTCTGCTGGAATAGTAATTTCTTCTTGCGCAGGCGCTTCTTCTAAGATCACATGCGCATTGGTACCACTAAAACCAAAACTACTAATGCCAGCTCTCCTGATATGATTATCTTGTTTTGGCCATGCGATAGACTGCAGTGGCAGCTGGGCGGGGATTTGTGCAAAATCGATGATCTGCGGATTACGCTCTTTAAAATGTAAATGCCGGGGAATTTGTTCATGCTGTAAAGTAAGAATAGTTTTAATGATCCCTGCAATACCAGACGCAGCTTCCAAATGCCCGATATTTGTCTTCACCGTCCCAATCGTTAGCGCCCTTGTACGTTGATTATCTTCTTGATCGGCACCAAATACATGATACAGCGCATTAATTTCAATCGGGTCACCTAAAGCTGTACCAGTACCGTGCGCTTCAATATAATCAATCTCATCGGGTTTTAATTTTGCTTGGGCTAATGCATGTTTAATTACGACTTCTTGTGCTGGACCATTCGGTACAGTTAAGCCACTGCTCGCCCCATCTTGATTCACTGCACTGCCTTTTATCAGCGCTAAAATAGTATCCTTATCTCGTTTAGCATCGCTTAAGCGTTTTAAAATAATGACCCCGCAACCCTCACCGCGCGCATAACCATCTGCGCTTTTATCAAATGTCTTGCAGTGACCATCGGGAGCTAGCATATGCGCTAAGCTAAAATCAATGCTTATTTTCCGGGAGAGCAAGACGTTCACTCCACCGACAACCGCTAAATCACTTTCCCCGTGCCGTAAAGTCTCGCAAGCTTGATGGAGTGCTACCAAAGAAGATGAGCACGCCGTATCTATTGACATGCAGGGTCCTTGCAAACCTAGCATATAAGCGATACGCCCACTCGCAACGCTAGCTGAATTACCGGTACCAATGTAAGCACTACCATCTTCTGATGTACCACTTAGCAGATCACCATAATCATGGCTAGATATTCCGATAAATACACCCGCAATTGTTTTTTTTAAATTTTTAGGTTTAATATTGGCATTTTCTAACGCTTCCCATGTCACCTCAAGCAATAATCGTTGCTGCGGATCCAGATATTCAGTTTCGCGTGCACTGATTTCAAAAAAAGCTGCATCAAATTCATCAATCGGCGTCGTTATAAAACTCGCTTTACGGGAAATCATTTTTCCGGGCACATCCGGTTCAGCAGCATAATACTCATCAATATTCCAACGGGTCGAAGGAACTTCGATGCTAGCATCAAAACCTTGTTGCAATAATTCCCAGAATTCATCTGGGCTATTGGCACCGCCAGGGAAACGACAGCCCATCCCCACGATAGCAATCGCTTCATGCGTTCTTGATTCTAAAACTTTAAGCTTCTCTCGCGCTTCGCCTAATGCGACCAACGCTTTGAACAATTGATCATTGTCATCATTCATTAGGTTCTCCTTGTATATAAAGGTCAATATCACTCTTGGACATTTTCTTTATTTTTTCAGAAATTTCTTCGGATGGAATCTTATTTTCTTCCTGATCTTTTTGCCCTTGAAGTTTATGTCCCATATCCAAAAATGTAAGAAGGAAGGCCCACATATCTACAATAGTGGGATAATCAAAAGCAATCGTATTGCTAAGCGGCTTATTGATTAATCCTTGCAAACGATTCTTCAACTCCAGAGCCATAAGTGAATCCATCCCCATTTCAAAAAAACCCTTATCTTCATCAAGAGTTTGATCTGCAGATAATCCAAGTACTTGTCGAACTTCTTGGCTAATAACCGACTTCAGAATAACTTCCCATTGTTCCCGGGGTGCCGCTTGCAATTGTTTCAGTAAAACCGATTCTGTAACATTGGTTACCAGCTTTTCCAACCAGGAAGGAATGGTGGTGATATGTTTCATCTGACTCCAATTCACTTGCAACATTCCCAGCTGAGCGCCTTCTTGCCGTAATACATACTCCAATGCCTCTAACGCTTCACGCGTCTTGAATGGCACTAACCCTTGGCGCTGATGCACATGCACCAACTCTTTAGCCATTCCCACTTCAGCCCACGGGCCCCAATTAATACTGAGTGCGGTAAGATGTTGCTGTTGTCGCCATTGCGCCAATCCATCCAAAAAACTATTCGCCGTGGCATAATTACTTTGCGCAGAAGAGCCATTGAGTGAAGCAATAGATGAGAACAATACAAAGTAATCCAAGGTGATGTGTTGCTCTTGCGTTAACTCATGCAAATACCAAGCGCCTAGTGCTTTTGGTGCAAAAACATTTTCAAACCGTTCTAATGTTTGTTTATCTAATGGCGCATCATCAATGATACCGGCTAAATGAAAAACACCTTTGAGCGGGAATTTTTCCGAATGACAAAAACGGATTAATGCCTCAACGTCGGCTTTATTGCTAACATCCGCTTGAAAGACCACAATTTCTGCGTTCTGTGCTTGCGCAATAAACGCTTTCGCCTCATTACTTGGTGAGTGTCTACTTGCCAGCACAATACGCCCTGCGCCCTTTTCACTTAAATACTGTGCAACCACTAAACCCACACCGCCCAAACCACCAGTAATTAAATAGCTCGAATTGCGGTCGAAAGTAATTTCTGCCGGCGGTAATTCCAACACCACTTTGCCAATTTGTTTGGCCTGTTGTAAGTATTTAAAGGCAGAGATGGCTTGGGATAAAGAAAAAATCGTTTGGCGAATAGGTGTCAGAGTTTTATTTTCAAATAATGACATCAACTCGGTTAATAATTTTTCTACTGTTTGGGGTTCCTCGGTGGACATCGTATCTAATGCCGCGATGTAATACATAACATCAGAACGCTTAGCACTTACCTCTGCAGCACTCCAAATATCACGTTTACCAATTTCAATAAAGCGTCCATTACGCGCCGTACAATCTAATGTCGCCGCAATAAAACCTCTACCCGACAGTGAATTCAACACCACATTCACACCCTGATGATGGGTAATCTCAGCAATCGCCTCGCGATAACGAAGACTGCGCGAATCCAGCACATGCTGAACACCCAATGATTGCAAATATGCACGCTTTTCTTCACTTCCTGCCGTGGCAATAATTTTCGCTTGGCAGTATTGAGCGATTTGAATCGCCGCCAATCCTACACCGCCCGCGCCTGCATGGATTAAAATAGTCTCACCTGCTTTAAGTCCTGCCAAGGTAATCAGACTGTAATAAGCTGTCATGAAAATCGTGGGAATAGCCGCGGCTTGATTAAACGATAATTCGCGAGGCTTCAGGTGAATAAGCTCACGACCCGTGATCACTTGACTTGCCAAACTCCCCCACGCCACACCCAAAACTTCATCACCCACCTGATAATCATGCACATTTTTCCCAACAGCTTGAATAACCCCCGCACAATCGCCGCCCAACGGGCCTGGATCGCCCGGATATAAATTCATGGCATTCAGTACATCACGGAAATTTAAACCCACCGCTTTTGGTGCAATCACAACGGCATTGCCATCTAAGGCAAGTACGCTTTCCTCTTCCATTAAACGTAATTCATCCAATATACCTGATGGGTTTTTGATTAACCGATAAGGCCCATTGGGAATGCTTAAACGCTGCTGAATTCGATTTGCCTCTGCTGCATGCACAACACGGGAGACATACCACTGCCCTTCACGATAGGCAAAGAGTTGTTCACGGCTGTGATCTTGCTTAAGCGCTGCTATCAGCGGTTCGATCGCTTGACCTTCTGCCACATCTAATTGTCTGAGCAATAACTCCGGATGTTCCAAAATCGCTGTTTTAATGAATCCGTTGAGCAGCGATTGATTCAAATGCAGGCTTTCTCCTTGTAGAGAATTCGCTTGCTCGGTAACAATGATCAGCGGCAGCTTATTTTCAGGGGTTTGAATTTGTATTTGAATCAAATCCAGTAATCCCTTCACTCCTGACAAGCTCAATACATTGCCATGTACTTTATCTCGTGCATCATAAACAAGAGGTTCAATGGCAGGTTCTTCCCACGCTTCGCTGACTAAGGTATAAGGCTGCCAAATAGGTATATAACAGGCGTCCTCAGGATTTTTTCTCATTCCTAGCAGTTTTTCAACGGTTGCTTGCGTTGTTCTCTTTGCACTAAATCCTGCTACCTTTGCAATAATTGTTCCACCTTCACTTAATAAAGTCAGATCTGCGCGGACGATATCAGATGATGGTGCTGAATTTTCTTTAGGAAGAAGAACATGCACATAACATTGTGTAGAAAGAGGTCCATATAACGCAATCTTATCAAACCCAATCGGCAAATAGATAACATTAGGACTCTGGCTTTGTAAACATGAAATCGCTTGCAATGCACCATCGAATATAGGTGGATAAAGCCTATACCGTGATTCAATCTCACCTCTGCTTTCCACCTTGGCCAGTAATTCATTTTCTCCCGTAAAAATTTCTTTTACCGTTTGAAATGCAACCCCATACTCCAATCCGTGAGCAGAAAGTTTTGCGTAAAACTCTTCAATATTGACTTTGTCTCGGCACCTTTTCCTTATCGCTGTTAATGTCAAATCATTGAACGGCGGTAAGCTTTCAATCAGCGCACCTTCACCCTGCGCATGCAACTGCCATAGGGAATTTTCTGCCGCATCAGTGGCTTGTGAATAAACGGCGAGGTGATAGGTACTATTTTCGCCAGATGTAAGAATGGTTTGTAAACTCACAGAAGAATTTTCGGCTATTCCTAGCGGCAATTCAATGCGAATATCTTTTAACTCAACAGCAAGAATTCTGTTATCTCTATTTTCCTGATTTTTTAATGCAGCTAACAACAGCTCCACATACCCTGCTGCCGGGAAAACAGCATGTGTAAATACTCGATGATCATTTAGGTACTGCAATGCGTTTTCTTCAAGGGAAAGCGTTTTCTCAAAAGCAATATCCTCATGATTAGCAAGTAAAGACAAGCGAATACCTAATAAGGGGTGGATTTCTTCACCAGATACTTTTTTCTGCACTTTATGGGTTAAGACTTCGGACCAATACCGCCGCCGATTAAATACTGTTTTCGGTAACGGTTGTCTCACCTGACCCAAATCTTGCTCTGGAGCTTCTTCCACAATCACATGCGCATTCGTGCCGCTAAAACCAAAACTACTAATACCCGCACGTCTAACTCGATCTTTTTCTTTTTTCCACGCTACTGGCTCTAAGGGAATTTGAGCAGGAATAGCTTCCAGATGAATAGCTGGATTGATATTTTTAAAATGTAAATGTCGTGGTATCTCTTCATGTTGGAGTGCCAGAATCGTTTTAATCACTCCCGCAATTCCAGCTGCCGATTCTAAATGGCCAATATTGGTCTTCACTGTTCCTATCGTTAAAATTCGATCTCGTCCAGGACCATAAATTGTCTGGATAGCTCTTATTTCTATGGGATCTCCCAAACGGGTTCCTGTACCATGCGCTTCTATATAATCTATTGTCTGCGGTGCTACATTTGCATTGGCCAATGCCTTTGCTAATACTTTCTCCTGGGCTAACCCATTCGGCACCGTCAACCCACTACTTGCACCATCTTGATTCACTGCGCTGCCTTTTATTACAGCTAATATCCTGTCATGATCCCGTTGCGCCTCTTTGAGTCGTTTCAGAATTACCACACCACAACCCTCACCCCGCCCATATCCATCGGCTTGGGCATCAAACGTCTTACACCAACCATCTGGGGCCAACATATTCCCTTTAATCATCATTTTAAAAATGCGAGGTTCAAACAATGCATTTACTCCGCCTGCAATGGCTAGATCGCAGTCATGATTTTGTAAGCTCCGACATGCTTCATGTAAGGCCACCAATGAACTCGAACATGCTGTGTCAATTGCCATTGCAGGGCCCAGTAAGCCTAATGTGTATGCGAGTCTGCCTGCAGCCACATTCAGCGCGTTACCTGTCACTTGATAAAAATCACTCTCTATTGACTGCTCTGCCAGTAGCTGTCCATACTCACTCTGGCTGATCCCAATAAATACGCCCGTCTCGCTCTCTCTTAAACTCGACGGCTCAATTCCACTTGTCTCCAGCGCATGCCACGTTGTCTCCAACAACAAACGTTGTTCTGGATCGAGTAGTTCCGCCTCGCGTGGAGAAATACCAAAAAACTCAGCATCAAACAGCTCAATATCCGCAATAAATCCTGCAGAATAAGGATACTTATTCACATCCCAACGAAAGGCTTCTGGATAGCAAATGGCATCCTGCCCCTCTGCCAAACTTTTCCAGAAATGTTCCATATCACTTCCTGCTGGGAATCGACACTCTACGCCAATAATCGCAATAGGCTCATTTTCAAATTTCGCTCCAGTAATAGAAATAACAGGCGATATACCTTCTAATGTCTCATAGAGATAAGTCGAAAGTTTCGCTAGAGTAGGATAATCAAATACCAGCATAGGCCGTAATGAGATGCGATTATTAGCCAATACCTCATTAATTCGCGCTTGCATCTCCACGGCCATTAGTGAGTTCATCCCTAACTCAAAAAAACCTTGTTCGCGTTCCATCACCTGTGTGGCTGTTAAGTGCAGGACTTCTTTTAACGCTTGTTCTACTAAGGCTTCTACTAATGGATAACGCTGCATTTTGGATTGCTTATAATAGTGCTGCAGAAATTCACTTTCACCAGACGTCATAAAGGGCTTTTGTATATAAGACTCAAGCCACGAGGGTAAATGCTTATCGAAACTTAACATAAACTGCAAATACTGTGGCGACACCACCCCAACCCGTGTTAGCTGTGGAATCGCTAGTAGCTGTTTGCATAAATGCATGCCCTTATCGAGAGGAATGAAACTCTCTTGTATTTTTACATCATAGGCATCTTTAACACTCATTCCTTCCTCAGCCCAGGGTCCCCACTGAATATGAGTAATCGCTAAACCATGATGTTTGCGGTAATCCGCTAGGGCATCTAAATATCCATTAGCTAGCACGTACGGCGCCTGACGGTTGGAGCCTAATAACGAAGCAATTGAAGAAAATAAAACAAAATACTGTAATTTCATTTCTTGCGTCAATTCATGCAGGTTCCAGGCGCCTACTATCTTAGGACGTAAAATCTGATCCATCTGCTCAACAGTATAATCCCCAAAGGCAGCATTGATGTTGTTCCCCGCTAAATGGAAAATTCCTTGCAGATTATCTTGAACTTCAATCACCTCACGAAGTGCCTGCTTATCACTCACATCTACAGCATAGTGTTTCACCTCTGCCGGGTAAACACCATGCACTTCTTGTAATTTCTCAGCCTGCTCCACCGTCATCTCATGACGAGAGAGCAGCGCAATTTGAGTTGCCCCTAATGATAGCAACTCTTGCATTAGCTGAAAGCCGAGGCCCCCTAAGCCACCCGTTATTAAATAGGTGCCTTCTGTTAAAGATACAGGCTCGGTCTGATTTAAAAACAGTAAACTATCGGCCTTCTCTAAGCGTGTCACATAGCGTTTGCCTGCTGCAAACTTTACTTGAGGCTCATCACCATATAATGTCTCTTTCGCCAGATAAGCTGCTTCTATCTTGGTAAACTCTGCTAAACCCACATAAGAAACTGCAAACTCACACTCCCAATTCAACACTTGAGCTAAATTCAATAATACTTGTTGACTAAGTTGATGTTCTTCAGCTGTACTACCCACCATCACCCAACGCACAACGTGAGAACAACTCGAAACTAGCGCTTGATAACGCTGCAATAAAACCTCAATCGCATCCACTTCCGGCATAAGCTGGGGCAGCAAGGGCACATAGCTTGCGATATCTAAAACACACATAGGCGTTATGCTCTGAGCCGCACAGGCAGCCAATTCTGAATATCTGAGCACAATACACTCCATCCCTAACGACATAAAAGAATCCTTTAATGTCTCGATAAATAACTGATACTCTGATGCCCCATCTGCACAGGTGAGAAGTACCAAGCGCTGAAAGGCTAGCGTTGTAGTTGTACTCATGCTGTCTGATTCTTCTTCCTTTAAATAAAAAAACCAGTCTGCCGGTAAAGCCCATTCATTTTTTGGAATAACACCTTCCCACGGCTGATTATAAAAATATTGCTTACTTTTTTTGCTAAACCAATAAGGTTGATGCTGGAAAGGGTAGGTGGGCAAGAACACTTTCTTAAGATACGGTTTAATTTCATCACTGTATGAATAAATTGGATTATCAATATTAGTTTCAGCGATAAAACTTTGATTTTCCAAATGGGCAACCAACTCTTCTCGTGTTTTACCTACTACAGCAACAACTTTATGAAAACAGGTGCGTGCTATTTGACTGGTGTAACAAATATCTTGAATTGTACTGCGAGTGGATTTTAAATATTCAACGTAATGCTCTATTTGTTGTGCCAATGCGCTTTCCGTCTTAGCAGAAATTATCAGTAAATGTTGCTGCTCGGTAAGCTGCTGTTGGATCTCTGCTGGAATAACAATTTCCTCTCGCAAAGGCGCTGCTTCTACAATCAAATGCACATTCGTACCGCTAAAACCAAAAGAACTCACACCGGCACAGCGGGTATGTCCACGATACTCCCATTCGCGAATTTCCAATGGAATTTCTGCTGGGATAGCTTGCAAATTAATATGAGGGTTTAATGTGTGAAAGTTTAAATGCTTAGGAATTATTTTATACTGCAATGATAAAATGGTTTTTATCAATCCGGCAATACCTGCAGCTGATTCTAAATGGCCAATATTAGTTTTGACCGTACCTAGGATAAGCGGGTGATTAGGATCTCGCTCTTTTCCGTATACTGCCTCTAATGCACCGACTTCAATAGGATCTCCTAATTGGGTTCCTGTGCCATGCGCTTCAATATA
>JBIOEC010000002.1:0-16842 GCA_044445645.1 Gammaproteobacteria bacterium
ATATACAGGGTCTTAAAAGTAATATTAGCAAACTCATTAGTTCAGCTCAAATAGCATATTAAGGAGCCATAGTGAATTGGAAAATTCATCAGGATTCTATTTTACCCCAGCATCTGGTTTCGCACATTTTCGGCTGGTTATCTAATCGCAAAACACGCTGGCTCAAACTTTGGCTAATTCGTTGGTTTATTCGCCACTATAATATCAACATGGACGAAGTGGCTGTCACTGATCTTGATGCTTATCCAACTTTCAATGCCTTTTTTGCACGCCATTTACGCCCTGAGGCACGCCCTATCGTACATGATGAACACGCAATTGTTTCGCCAGTAGACGGAGAACTTTCCGCATTTGGAACTATCAAAAACGCTAAGCTCATTCAAGCAAAACGCTATGATTATCAGCTTACCGAGTTGATAATCGATGATAAGTTAGCAATGCTCTTAGAGAATGGATCTTATTGTACTTTATACTTATCTCCCAAAAACTATCATCGGGTGCATATGCCCATGACAGGGCAATTGACGCGTATGACTTACGTGCCTGGATACTTATTTTCCGTCAACCAATCAAGGGCTGAACATATTCCTAAACTGTACGCGCGAAATGAACGTGTGATTTGCGAATTCAACTGCCTACCAGGAAAAATGGTAGTGGTTTTAGTAGGCGCCTATAGAGTGGGAAATATTGTAACCCGCTGGCACGGCCTGGTAGCTCCCCAGCGAAAACGCCAGATACAAACTTGGGATTATTCCCAGCAACACATTGTATTATATAAGGGACAAGAACTCGGGTACTTTGGCATGGGCTCAACAGTAATCTTATTATTCCCTCCCATGCAAATAAAATGGCACCCAAGTATTCATCAACATAAGCTGCTACGCATGGGAGAATGGCTTGCTTACTCTATGTAGACTTTAACACTAGCAAATTCGTAACTACTTACCCTGTAGAGAGGAACCTTGCTATTTCGCCGATCTTAAACGAAAATGACAAGGTTCTCCAAGTTTATTGCTGGGGGGGCCACGAGTAGTTATGCAAATTCTTCTGTAAGCGTAAATAAAGTAACAAGACACTGGTTACCACAGCGCTGATCAGACCACACCACAGCCCTATTCCGCCCCATTTTAGGAAAAATGCGCAGATAGAGCCAATAGACAATCCTAAAAACCAGAAAGACAGAACACAAATCAACATAGGATATACACTATCAAACATTGCTCGCAATGCACCGCTCAAAATAAGACGACCACTATCGAATAGCTGATAAACTGCAGCAGCTGCAAGGAATTTAATAGCCAAAGCCACCAACACTTGATCATTCATTTCAGTAACAGATAATTCCGCATTAATAACCAAACGTGGACCGAACCAATAAAGTAATGCGACAGTGAACAAACAAATAAAACTAAAACTTAAGACAGCATAAGTAACTTGCAATACTCCCGTCAAATTTGTTGCCCCATACGCCTTGCCTGCCAGAATACTGGTGGTCTCAGCCAAACTAGCTGAAAACATCATGCTTACCCATACATATTGCATGGCGATCTGATAAGCAGCAAGCGCTAATACACTAATATTTCCCATCAGCATGGTAATAGTAAAAAAGAAAAACGCTTCCATCGTAAACATTATGCCAATCGGCACACCAAGTTTTAGTACACTAATAATGGCATGCCAATAATTTATTAATTTGTGGGAATGGAACAAGTAACCTCTAAAATATTTTGCATAGAAAAGATGCACAATCAATCCTATTAACACTAGCCAATAGGTAATTGCTGTGCCTAGACCTAGACCATAAATACCTAATTTTGGAAGTCCCCAATATCCATCCATTAATAAAGTGTTACATAACACCAGTAAGGGTAAAATAAGCAAGTTGGCAATAATAGCTAGGCGCAATTTACCCAAAACCACTAGAAATTTTAAAATCACATATTTTCCTAAATCTGCTAACGCAATCGTAAAAGCACCGCTGAAAAAGGTTTGACCAATCTGTGTTACTTGCGGATCTTGCCCTAAAAGAATCCAAATAGGTTCTGCATTCCTAAATATAAACATCACGGGTATACTTAATAGTAACGCTAATATCAATCCGGCTACCAAAATGAGTCCAAGATTACTTTTAGTCGCCTCCTCACCCTTCTTATTTGCAGTGATAATAAGTACCGCAGTTAACACGCCCCAACAGAAAGTCATAGATGCCAAATAAGTGGCAACCACCAAGCCAATTGCTGCAAGTCCCTGATGATTAAAATCCCCCCCCATTATGGTATTAATCAGCATAACCAGCACATCTACCACATTAATACACAAAATAGGTACAAAATACGTTAGCATTTCCTTATAAGGTTTAAATAATGGTAATAATAACATATCTATATTCACCCATTTAATTGCTTATTTTTTAGGGAAATTAAAATTTTTTTGCAAAACTGGGATAATTGCATAAATAGAAATCAAAAGCATTACAGCATGAGCAAGTGGCATAAAAAGAAAAAATAAAATAACCGCAATTAACTCCAACGGATTTCTTATTCGATATAAATAATGTTTCGGCAAATCGGCATACTTAAAATTACTGTTCATAAGATAAGCTGCAACGCCATAGATAAATAGAACCAAAACAACACTTGTATCCATAGTTATCAATGCCAGACTAGAAGCTGCACATAACAATGCGGCAGCGGGGGAAGGGAAACCAGAAAAATATAAGTGTCCTCTTTTATCCTCATCTACTTTTTTTAAATCAAACTGCGCCAAACGGTAAAGTGCAGAGCATAAATAGATTAACGCTATAATTACTGAACACAAAAACCATATGCCGTGAAGTTGCGCGACTCCAATAAATGCTAATAAACATGCAGGTGCAACACCAAAGGAAACCGCATCACTTTTAGAATCTAATTTAGCCCCTATCTCACTGAGCACGTTAAATTTTCTGGAAAAAAAACCATCTGCAATATCGAATACTATGCAAAGAACTATTGCATAAAAGGCATAGTTAAAAAAATATGTATGCTGTATACTCAACGCCGAAAAAGCCAAAATGATGGCAATAAAGCCACTAGCGACATTAAGAAAGGTGAAGAAGTTTGGCAGTATATTTTTAATTTTTTTTATCACAAATCAGTTTCCCTTAGTTATTAAAGCTATCAAATCGGCAATACTAGATTCATCGGTATCTCTTATTATGGCTTCTAAAGTGCAAGACCACACTCTTACGAATTTTTGAATATCTTCTGCACGATAATGCTGCGTTGCATAAGACACTAATACAGCAACATTATCTTCTGCCTCCACTTGCCAAATAATATCATGATCAAATATGGTTGCCGGATGAAATATATTCTTTACTTTATAGCCAAAAAGATTATCTACATTTTTTTCAGTAGCCACATATTCAAACAGGATCTTATAGCTGAGCCCCATATCAAAATCAGAATCAAAAGACCTAACTCTATCGAAAGGAAGATAATATTTGAGAACATTCATATTATTTCGATTTAGCAACTGGAGTGCATCTTTAAGCAACATGGATTTTGACAAATCAAAACGCATCAAACAGGTTGAGGCTACGAATCCGATTAGATTTGCGATTTCAGGCGTATTTCTTCCAGAGCGCGGCACAGATAGTAATAGATCGTCTTGGCCAGAAAAATGTGAGGCCATAATTAAAAAACTCATAAAATAGACAACAAAGGGTGTGGTCTCATTATTTTTAGCAAACTCGATGACATCTATATTTTTCAGACCTGAAACTTTTTCTACATAATGACCGGCATTAGCACTTACCTCACCTGTCTGGGCCGAGTAAGGTAGTACTAAAGGCTTGGCATTACGCAAATATTCCTGCCAAAACTTTTTATATTCACGCAAGTTATCAGGTGTATACTGCTCGCGTTGCCATAGAGAAAAATCAAGATATTGAATAGGTTTCAGCGGCGGCATATAATTTATGTCGGCGCACAAATTTAAATAAATTTCATTCAGTTCTTTCATGATTAAAAACATAGAAATTAAATCAGTGCACAGATGATGAATGGAGATAACTACTACTGTAGTCTGTTCATTGATGTAAATTAGCGTAATGTAAAATAAAGGACCATTGAAAAAATCGCATTTTACCGAGGATGCTTCTTCAATCTCAGCATGGATTATTTTTTCCACTCTATCGTTATTACTTTCATTAAATGTTTTTATTTGCAGAGCATAGGGAAGCTCTTCATGTATAACCTGCATAAGCTTATCTGTTTGGTAGGAAAAAGTTGTACGCAGTATTTCATTTCTTTCTACTAGTTTATCCACAGCAAGTCGAAAAATAGTTGCGTCAATCTTACCGATAATTTCTATTGCCGAAATAAGCTTTCCGCCTCTAATATCAGCAAATATCTGCCTAGTTAACCAATATTGCTGCAAGAATGAAACAGGGCCAATTTTTAGCGAGCCTTTTCTTAAAATTGCACTCTCATTCCTCTTAGCACTGTCAGCAATACTGATACCCTTAGATACTGTGCCAGCGACAAAATGTAGTTCCTGAAAAAGACGTTGAGTTATCCCATTAATAGTTGGCGTTTCCAGCACAAATGAACTGCTGATAATTACGTGCCCAGAAAAAATATGTTGTAACCTATTACCCAATTCTAACACTAACAAGGAATCCATCCCCATCTCAAAAAAACCTTTGTTTTCATCTACATCCAGCGCAGGTGATATTCCTAATACTTTGCGCACTTCATTTGTTATTGTTGCTTTTAATATAGTTTCACGTTGCTCCGGTTCTGCGGCTTGCAATTGTAGAATTAAAGCCGATTCCTGCTTTTGTTCCATGAGAGCAAGGAGCCAACTTGGAGAGTTCATCATTTGCTCGCCCAGCCTTCTCCAGTTAATATGCATCACTCCCAATTGCGCGATATCTTGCTTGAGTGCATAAGCTAGCGCATGCAATGCTTGAGTAGTTTTAAATGGTATGAGCCCTTGGCGCTGATGCACAGCTACTAAATTCTTTGCCATTCCTACTTCGCGCCACGGACCCCAGTTCAGACTTTGGGCTGGCAATCCTAGTTGCTGGCGATACTGCGCCAATGCATCCAGGAAACTGTTGGCTGCAGCATAATTGGCTTGTCCGGGCGAACCATTTAATGAGGCAAGGGAGGAGAACAACACAAAATAATCCAATCCAATATCTAATTCTTGTGTCACCTCATGCAAATACCATGCACCGATGGCTTTCGGTGCAAATACCTTCTCAAAACTTTCCGCACTTTGTTTATCCAGCGGCGCATCATCAATGATCCCCGCTAAATGGAAAATCCCTTTAAGTGGATATTCCAGAGTATGATTTTTCCTGATTAAGTTCTGCACTTGTGCTTTATCGCTTACATCGCACAATTGCGCCTCCAGCTTAGCGCCGCTTATACGCAGATGTTGCAACGCAGCCTCTGTCTCTGCTTGCGCATGACGGCTTACCAAAATAATCCGTCCCGCACCGTGTTCACTTAGATAATTCGCTAACGCTAAGCCAACCCCTCCTAAACCTCCAGTAATCAAATAACTTCCTTGATGCTCAAAACTGATCTCCACCACAGGAAAATTCATCACCACCTTGCCAATATTCTGTCCTTGTTGCAAGTAACGCATCGCTTTAGGTAATTGTGCGAGAGGATAAGTGGTTATGGGTAGTACCTGCAGTTCTTTGTCTTGCAACAATGTGACCACTTCCTGCAAGAGCTCCTGAATAGTATTCGGTGCTTGCACAAACATTTCATCTATCGCTATCAAGTGGTAAACCACATCAGGTCGCAGTGCTTGCATCTCTTGAGACGTATATACGTTCCGTTTGCTAATTTCTAAAAACACTCCATCCCGCTTCAAGCACTTAAGCGATGCTTCTTTAAAGCCTTCGCTGGTTAGGGTATTTAAAATTACATCCACACCTTGACCGTTGGTATCTCGTAAAATCGCCTCGCCAAAGTCTGAGGTTCTGGAGTCATAAATATGTTTAATACCACGCTCTTGCAGAATTGGATGCTTGATTACACTCGCGGTCGTATAAACTTCGGCACCTATCCTTTGTGCCAGCTGAATTGCCATTAAACCTACGCCACCTGCGCCAGTATGGATCAGCACTTTATCCCCAGCTTTAATCTGAGCTAAATGATATAACCCATAATCTGCGGTCAATGTCACTACGGGTAAACTCGCTCCTTGTGCAAATGACAACGCCTTAGGTAAGTGAGTAATAAGTCGTGCATCCGTGACCGCGTGGCTCCTAAACGCACCTAAGGAGATCCCGAAAACCACATCGCCAATAGCAAATCCTTCAACTCCAGACCCAACGCGAGTGATGACTCCTGCACAGTCGCCTCCCAAACCGCCTGCTTCTCCCGGATATAAATCCAAGGCCACCAGCACATCACGGAAATTAAGCCCCACCGCGCGCACCTCAATCTCAACCTCACCTAGCGCTAAGCCCGCTAAATCACAAGCCTGAGCGCGCAAACTGCTTAAATCCCCCTTCACTGCCTGCACTAACTCCCAGCACGAATCCGGGGCCATGTACACTTCACCCCGTGTACGTGCCGCTCCCTGTTCAGTCAATAACCGTGGCGTATACCAGCGCTCGCCGCGCTTCGCAACAATATCTGCTCTCTCAGTAAAATGGGGCTTAAGTGCCTCAATATTCTCTCCATCTTTCGTATCCACTTGCTGAATATTTAATTCGGGATGCTCGAGAATTGCTGTCTTAATCAACCCATTTAGACAGGCCTGCTCCAGTTGCAGCGCTTCTCCAGCAATGCTATAGGCACGCTCTGTAACTACATACACCCGCTCCATCTCGCGCCCTTCTTGTACCAAGGTTTGGATAAATGCCAAAAGCTTCTCGGTTGGTTCTAAACTCAACGCATAGGTTTGACACCGCGCATCGTAATAAACTATTTTCTCGGTATTAGTACCCTCATCTGTCCCGATCAAGGGCCCTTTTCTATCTTCTTTCACCTCATGCCATACAGTCTCATAGAAAAATTCCTGCAAAGGATTTTGACGCCGTAATGAACGTTCTAATGCCGCCCGCTTCACATCCTGGGCTACAAAGCCACTCACTCGTCCGACCACCTGACCTTCTTCATCAAACCAAATAAAATCCATCCGCCGTTGTTTAGTCGGTAGTATCTGTTGCCGCCCATATATCCATCGCGGCTGTCCTCCCTGCACATTAAATTCAACGGCTTGAATGAAAAAGGGTATTGATAATGTCGTAACCTCATCACCAGCTAACGCTAGTAAACTTTGAAAAGTGCTGTCAATTAAGCCTGGATAAATCACGTAAGAATGAGTCTCTACTGGCGCTTGCGCCACACGCATGTGCGCTAAAACCTCAGTTCCTTGGGTATATACCGCTTCTATCCAGGAAAAATGCGGCCCTAAACTCAATGCTAACTCTGCGGCCCGCGCGTGATGACGCTCGCTCGTATACTCCGTATGCGCTGGAAACCGGGAGTGCAGAGCGGCTAAACTGTCTTCTACGGCGATATCTTGTATCTCCTCCAGCTGCATCCGTACGCGCAACTGCTCTTTCTGGCCGCGTGTTTGGCTGTACACCTCCAACTGCCAATGCCCTTCTATCTGCTGTTCTCTGGCCTGTACTATAAGGTGTGTAGAGACACCGTATTCTAATGCTAACGCTTCAATAAACTCAACTTCACTTAAGCGACAATACTCAAAGCCCAGCTGCTCTTTAGCTAACGACAACGCCAGTGATAAATAACCCGCGCCAGCTATCACCGGATAACCATATATCAAATGGTCCGCTACAAACTCCGGATAATGCTCGCTTAGCACGCTCTCATAATACAAGTCGTTACTACCTGGTAAACTGATTCGATGCTGCAATAAAGGATGAACATTCATATCATCTAAAAAGGGAATGTTAGGTCTCTGTTCTAGCCAATAATGTTCCCGATGAAATACTGTCTTGGGTAATGACTGTCTGACTTGAGTTAAATCTTGCTCAGGAGCCTCCTCGAGAATGAGATGAGCATTGGTACCACTGAAGCCAAAACTGCTAATACCTGCTCTGCGCACACGGCCAGCTTGACGCTTCCACTCAATAGCCTCTAAAGGAATACGCGCAGGTATTGCCTCTAACCGGATTGAAGGATTCAATTCATGGAAATGCAGATGTTTAGGAATCAACTCACGCTGCAGGACTAAGATCGTCTTTATAAGACCTGCAATACCCGCCGCTGACTCTAAATGTCCAATATTGGTCTTTACGGTGCTTATTGTTAGCGGATGTTCTGGGTCACGATCTTGCCCATACAACGTTTGCAAAGCGCGTACTTCAATGGGATCCCCTAAACTAGTTCCCGTACCATGAGCCTCAATGTAATCCACTGAAGCTGCCTCTACCCCAGCATTCGCCAATGCTTTGGCGATGACTTTCTCTTGAGCTAATCCATTTGGCACCGTAAGCCCACTGCTCGCACCATCTTGATTCACTGCACTGCCTTTGATGACGGCCAGGATCCTATCGTTATCTTTTTGCGCGTCACTCAAGCGCTTCAGAATAATAACTCCGCACCCTTCACCACGCGCATATCCATTCGCCTCTTTATCAAATGTTTTGCAGTAACCGTCTACCGACAACATATTCCCCTGCATCAGGAGCTCAAAAGCCTTGGGCACTAACAACACATTGACCCCGGCAGCAAGCGCTAACGCGCATTCATGCAACTGCAAACTTCTACAGGCTTCATGCACTGCCACCAAAGAAGACGAACAGGCCGTATCTATCGCCAACGTCGGTCCTTGCAGCCCAAACGTATATGCTAAGCGTCCTGCTGCCACATTCAAGGCCGTCCCAGTCACCTGATAAAAGTTTATTTGTGTTTCATTCTCTGACAGCAGCTGTCCATAATCACTTTGTGAGATACCTACAAAGACGCCGGTCTCACTATCTTTTAAGCCATTGGGGTTAATACCGCTATTCTCTAACGCATGCCAGGCAGTTTCCAGTAGTAATCGTTGTTGCGGATCCAGGGCTTCGGCTTCACGCGGTGAAATATTAAAAAATGAGGCATCGAATTCATCAATATGATCTAAGTACCCAGCTCGATAAGGATATTTCTCCACATCCCAGCGCAGCGGTTCCGGTAGCCTTATTCCATCTTTGCCTTGTGCCAGATTCTCCCAGAAACTCTCTGCATCCCTGGCCCCGCCGGGGAAACGCCCTTCCAATCCAATCACTGCTATCGCTTCTTCCTCATAGTGCGCACCCTGAATGTAGATTTGTTTGCTACCACTTTCTAATGTATCGAATAAATAATCGCGCAAGGTAACGATAGTGGGATAATCAAACACCAACATCGGGCGCAATGTGACTGTAGTACCTAACTCCGTTTGGATGCGGTTGTATAACTCCACTGCCATCAACGAATCCATCCCCAACTCAAAAAAACCCATCTCTTTGTTAATCGGTTGGCTCGCCTCGATATGGAGCACCTCTTTGAGCAACTGGGTCACGAAATCTTCTAACATCCCACGTCGCAAAGTTAACTCTTGCTGACGATAGCGCTGGAGGAAATCACTCTCCGCAGCTACTTGTTGCTCCACTTTTAAGAAAGGGGCTAAATATTTGGGTAAATGTTGGTGGAAACTCAACATAAAGGCCAAATAACGGGGAGAGGCAACCCCTAAGCCTTGAAGACCAGGCACTTGTAAGACTTGTTTGATGAATCCTAAGCCCTTATCGAGTGGTATGAATTCGGAAGAACCATTCATTTGAGCAATGTTCCGCGCCGCGGTCATTCCTACTGTCCCCCAAGGGCCCCAATGCAAATGCGTAATTGCCAATCCTTCTTGCTTGCGGTAGTTGGCTAATGTATCTAAATAGCCATTTGCTAGTAGATAGGGCGCCTGACGATTTGATCCTAGCAATGAAGAAATAGAAGAAAACAATACAAAATATTTTAGCGATAGTCCTTGGGTTAGGGTATGTAAATTCCAGGTTCCCAGCAGCTTTGGCCTTAAAATCGCATCCATCTGTTCGAACGTAAAATCTCCAAAAGCGGCATTCTCTTCATTGCCCGCCAAGTGAAAAACCCCCTGTAGGTTTTCTATGCCCGCCAAAATCGCCTCTAGGAACTTGGCATCACTCACATCCCCTGCCTCATGCCGAATAGTCGCTTGATAAGTAGTAATTAACCTATTCACCCTCTCCTGTTGCGCTTCATTCATCGCACGCCGTGAAACCAACACAATATGCTTCATGCCCCATTGTAATAATGCTTCCGTCAGTGCTGTCCCTAGCCCTCCCAAGCCACCAGTAATTAAATAGGTACCTGTTTCGTCAGCTACAAAGGGTGTCATTTTCTCCATTAAACTGTGGATATCTGCGTGTTCAATCCGCTCTATGAAGCGTTTGCCCTCCTGATATAGCACATAAGGTTCATCACCATATCGTATTTCTTCAGCCACTCGTTTACTTGATAAAGACTCACCAGCAATATATTGAACTTCGCTCTTGCTCTCCCAGTTCAGAATTTGGGCTAAACCATAAAGTGCACAGCTGCTTAAGGATGCACAGCCATTCAAAATCACCCAACGTTTAATAGAGACACTCTCTTTGAACCAACCCTGATAACGCGCAAGTAACGCTTCTGTGGACTCTAAATCTATAGGTTGATCTTTAAATGCTAACCAGCTGGTCGCATCAATCACACAGACCTGTTCCTTATCGGCTAAGCATGCAGCTAGCGCATTGGGTGCTACCATTTGTACATTATCGAAGTCCGTGGTATTGACTAAACTCGACTCCTCATCATTGGCCACTATCAGATAATGTTTAAATCGTTTTCCTTTCCCCTTCATTAAGGCTTCCATTATCCAACGGCGCTCAAAATACCAATCACGCGGAAAAACTAGCGCGTACTCGCGTGCTTTATCTAGAGATTTTGCCCAATAGCGCTCGCGATGAAACTCTGTCTTGGGTAGAGATTCTCTCACTTGAGTGGGATCTTGATCGGGAGCTTCTTCAAGGATGACATGCGCATTCGTGCCACTAAAACCAAAGCTACTAATACCGGCTCTACGTTTGTGTTGGTTCTTTTTCCATGGTTTAAGTTCCTGAGGAATCTGCATAGGAACGGTGGTTAAATTGATTTTAGGATTTAGCTTAGCAACATTAATCTGTGGGGGAATGGCTTCATGCCACATACTCAATATAACCTTAATAATACCCGCCATTCCCGCTGCAGCTTCTAAATGTCCTATATTAGCTTTTGCACTACCAATGATCAGTGGAGATCGATTTTGATGACTACCCTCATACACAGTAGCAATGGCATGGGTTTCCATTGGATCCCCCAGCTTAGTACCGGTGCCATGAGTCTCCAGATAACTTATTTCATGCGGCTGCAAATGCGCTTGGCTTAATGCTTCGCGTAATAATTGCTCTTGAGCAGCTCCATTAGGTACGGTTAAGCCGCTACTGGCACCATCTTGGTTGAGCACAGCACTGCAGATTACGGCTAGTATTCTATCTTTATCGCGTTGTGCTTCACTTAATTTTTTAAGAATAACTACCCCACACCCTTCAGCACGTACATAGCCATCAGCACTCTCATCAAAAACTTTACAACGGCCTTCCGGGCTTAGCATATGGACATTCGATAAATTAATAAATCCATCGGGCAGCAATAAGACATTGACCCCACTGACAATAGCCAGCGAAGTTTCTCCCAAATGTAGACTATTGCAAGCTTCATGTAAGGCTGTTAATGAGGAAGAGCAAGCCGTATCTAATGTTAGACTAGGACCTTGCAATCCTAACTCATAAGAAACACGACCTGCTAATACGCTGGCCGTATTACCGGTTGCCACATAATTGTTATGTACATGTTGCTGAGCTAATAAATTTTCATAATCAAAAGAGGAGGCGCCCACAAAAACACTGGTATCACTATTTCTAAGTGAAGAAGGATCTATACCCGCATCTTGCAGAGCATGCCAAGTGGTTTCCAACACCAATCTTTGTTGAGGATCCATCATTTCCGCTTCACGTGGGCTAATACCAAAAAAAGCCGCATCAAAATATTCTATGCCCTCAATAAAACCACCATGCTTTACATACGTTTTATCTGGCATTTCAGGATTTTTATCATAATACACTTCCCAGTCCCAACGGCTTTTAGGGATAAGCTCAATACCGTCTCCACCTGAGCTTAATAGTTTCCAAAAAGCTTCTGGATTCTCTGCGTGTGGAAAGCGACAACTCATACCGATGATGGCTATGGGTTCTGTGGAAAAAAGTGAAGAAGTTTTAAACGGAATGGTTCGAGGTGCAAAAGCACCCGTTAACTGCGAAAATAAAAATGCAGATAATGCGTCAACTGTAGGATAATCAAGTGCCACACTAGGTGAAAGCTCTATGCGATTACCAACATAAGCCTGCAATTGTTCATGGAACAGTATTGCATGTAATGAGGTTCCCCCCAGCTCAGAAAAAGTTTTTTGTGCAGAGATTTCTTCTACACCGAGTATTTTGCACAGCATTTCTATTATTTGCTGGTAAATAATAGAACGCGTAGGGATATTCCCTTGCAAAGGAGACCATAAATCATCACTGGCAATAACGAGTAGAGTACCTTGTAAATAAGACGCTTTCGTCGCGTTACGCTGAATTTTTCCGCTCGTAGTTTTTAAGCTTTTTGCTGGAGCCAATAACTGAATGCTAAATGGGACAATCCCAAGTTCATCGATCAAAGCTTTACGAATAGCATGAAATACTGGCTTAAAATCTATTTTGCGGTAACGTCGCTCCACTTCTGCAACTATCACTAATTGTTCTTGCTCATTGATATCAGCAGAAAAAGCCGCAATACAATTTTTACGGATCGCTGCGTGACTAGTTTCTACCATACCCTCAATATCCTGAGGATAAATATTTTGTCCTTGCAAAATAATAAGATCTTTTAAGCGACCAGCAATATATAACTCTTGCTCTAACAAATAACCTAAATCACCCGTACGCAAATAATGGTGGCTATCATGAAGTAAGTGTGCATGAAAAGTGTTAGCAGTTGCCTCTGGATTGTTCCAATAGCCTTGCGCTACAGAAGGCCCTGATAACCATATTTCTCCAATTTCACCCTTTCCACAAACCTTTCGTGTTTGCGGATCGACTATCTTTGCGGTATAACTTTCAAAGACTAACCCAGAACTGACTAAAAGAGACTGACCAAATGTATGAGTGGAGTACAGGGTGTTGCGCGGTTTAGCACATACCATTAAGGTAGTTTCTGCCATTCCATAACAAGGCGAAAACGCATTACTATTAAAACCATAGGGCTTAAATTTTTCTATAAACTGGGCTAAGGTGCTAGCGCGAATGGGCTCTGCACCATTAAAAGCAATTTTCCAAGAACTTAAATCACAGTCTTGCATCTCCTCTGTACGAATATGATCGACACATAATTGATAAGCAAAATTAGGACCACCTGAGCCATAGGCATGATAATAGCTGATAGCATTTAACCAGCGAATAGGTTTCTCTAAAAAAGCCGTTGGCGGCATGCAGACTTCTGTACCTCCAGAAAAAATGGTATACAGCAAATTGCCAATTAATCCCATATCATGTTGGATGGGCAACCAAGATATGCTGGTATCATCACAAGTTGCCCCAAAACTTTGAGAGATAACAAGGTGATTCTCAATAACGTTGCCATGACTAACCATGACACCTTTGGGTTTGCCAGTAGAACCTGACGTATATTGCAAAAATGCTAAGGAATCTGAAGTGATGAAACAAGGCTGATACTGTTTAGCCATTGCATCGCTAATGGTCTCTGTTAGCACAAAAGTACTGGAGGAAAACAATTCAATAGTTTGCATTAAGGCAATACTTTCAGACGTTCCAAGTATTAAGGCTGGCTGACAATCTTCAACTATTGCATATAATCGATGCGCATGGCGATTATTGCGCAAAGGGTACGCAGGGACAGCTATCATTCCCGCGTACCAGCAACCCAAAAAAGCACAAATAAAATCTAACCCAGGTTCATAACATAAGACTATGCGATCACCTAACTTAGCAAGCTGTTGTAAGTGCCCGGCTATAGCATGTGCTTTTTTATGCAACTGCGCATAAGTTAATCTTTCCTTCGCAGTTTCTCCATCTGCTAAAAATATATAGGCTATTTGGGAACCGCGAATAACAACATTTTTTTCTAAGTAAGTGAGTAGAGTTGGATTTTCAGTTTTGTGAGTTGACATGAGTTCTTCTTATAAAAAAGTTTAATTATAGCATTTGCTAGCTGAAGAATATAATTTCAGGGTGGGTACGGCAGGGCAAGATCATCTAAAATTATTGCCAATAAACTCAAAAAATACGTCATTCCCGCTGAGAAAGACTTGCTACAAAGTCAAATCTGGCAGCGGGAATCTAGTACTGAGAGCATAATTACATATCCGAACTAGATTCCCGCTGCCAGATTTGACCTTGTAGCAAGACTTTCTCAGCGGGAATGACGCTGTCGATAATTTAGATGCGTTTGCCCTGGTGGGTACGGTGCATGCAAAGCCCCCTATATATTTTTTAGTTAGGCGGATTTAACAAGAAACGGGTGTTTGTCTATTATTTATTCAGTGGATTCCGCTTAGTATAAATCCCGAGGTTTTGCTTGACCTCTACCCCTAAAAAAGTGGACAATTCATTTACTCCAAAATAGAAATAATTTGCTCTTAACAACTATGTTACCTATTATTCTTGCATCCAGCTCACCTTACCGACAGCAGTTATTGGAAAAGCTGGGAATCCCTTTTACTGCACATGCACCTAATATAGATGAATCTGCACTGCCGGGTGAATCGCCTATCCGTTTAGTACAACGTCTAGCTATTCAAAAAGCACAAGCTATTCAAACCATTCAACCTTCATGGGTGATTGGCTCAGATCAGGTAGCAGTGTGCAAAAACCATATTTTAACTAAATCACATGGGCCAGAACGAGCTTTTCAGCAATTAGCACATATGAGCGGGCAAAAGGTACGCTTTGTAACCGGCTTATGTCTGCTGAATACATCAAATAATATTTATCAGGTAAATGTAGAAATTTTCACCGTCTATTTACGCAAATTATCCAAGGCATTTATCCAAAATTATATTCGTGCTGAGCGCCCTTTTGATTGTGCTGGCAGTTTTAAAGTGGAAGGCCGTGGCATGTGTATGGTACAACGATTTTGTGGCCGTGATTTAAATGCCCTAGTAGGTCTACCCCTTATTCGCCTCATCGATATGTTTTACAACCAAGGAATTAGTTTAGATCAGTATTGGTAATTGCTAGCAACTATACTACTCTGTAAGAACAGCTAACCTATCAGGCGTCTTAATGAAAGAACCCATCAATTTAACCCAGATTAAAACGTTAACCGCGCTGCTTAACTGGCGCACTGAAAATCAGCCAAACCAAATCATTTTCCATTTTCATAAAAACCTAAATGAATATGAATCCATTACCTACTCCCAGCTTAAAGAACGTGCACAACAATTAGCCGGTATCATACTTTCCTATACAGAACCCGGTGATAAAGTTCTTATCGTGCTACCGCCAGGCTTAGATTATATTGTGGCTTTTTTTGCAACACTGTATGCAGGTACTATTGCTGTACCTATTTACCCTCCAGCAAATGATATTTTTACTAACAAAATGCAATATATAATAGATGAATGCCAACCCAAGTTATTGGTCATTAATCAAAGTAGTCTGTCAAAATTCAGATCGATTCGATGGTTACATAAAATTCCCGGAATAAGTTTTTTCTTAAAAAAAATATCTAACCATTATCCACAGTTAATGTTGAAAATGGGACAAATTAAATTAATTACCACGAAACTTTCTCAAACGAAACTGATGGTTAAGCTTCCAGATATAGCTCCTGAGATGTTGGCTTTTTTACAATACTCCTCAGGTTCTACAGGTGATCCTAAAGGCGTTATGCTAACGCATGAAAATCTGATAGAAAATTTAAAACTCATCTATGATAATCTCCACTTTCAAGAAAAAGACATAGGTGTATTTTGGTTACCTCCTTATCATGATTTTGGTTTAATTGGTGCCATCTTAGAAACTATTTATGCGGAGCTGTTTACCATACTTATGTCACCGCAAGATTTTATTAAAAACCCCAAACTCTGGTTTCAGTTAATTACCCGATATAAAGGTACGATTACGGGAGGCCCGAATTTTTGCTTTGATTATGCAGTGCATGCCTTAAAAAACACCAATCTAACCGATATTGATCTTAGCAGTGTTAAATTCATGTTTAATGCAGCTGAACCCGTAAAAGCTCGCACTTTAGAAACTTTTACGCAAAAATTTGCGCCATATGGATTTAAATATGAAATGTTTTTCCCAGCTTATGGTTTAGCAGAAGCTACATTATATGTTACTGGACATCACGCTGAACATGGAAAAACTGATATCACCGTAGATAAAATCACTTATGCACAAGGAAAAATAGTGATCTTGCCGGAAGATAAGAATAACCCGAATGCAATTAAATTAATTTCATCTGGCAAAGCAAAAAATGGTGTAGCCATTTATAATACTACCACCCAATCACTTTGCATTGAGGGTGAAATAGGCGAAATTGTTGTTAATAATGCCTGTGTTGCGCAAGGATACTGGGCCAAGCCTGAGCTTGCTGATGAAATATTTTTCAGTTTAAAAATAGCCGGCAAAAATTATTTAAAAACTGGGGATTTAGGTTTCATCTATCAAAATATGCTATTTATTTCAGTGAGAATTAAAGATGTGATTACCATTCAGGAAAAATCATA
>JBIOEC010000003.1:0-16003 GCA_044445645.1 Gammaproteobacteria bacterium
ATCAAAAATTGAATAATGTAATGGGAAAACTGTATCATTTAATTGTGGCAACTTTTCTTCAAACAGATAAATATCTTTTAACGCCTCGCGTACTTCATCTACTGTTTTGAAGTTCCCTAATACCCAATCTCCAAAACTCAGGTAAGAAAGTGCTTGTTGCTCACGTCCGCCTGGAACAGTTTGATATTCAGCTTCGCCTGGAAACAGCAGAGCCTCAAGGGATAAACCTACTTCGTTCATTCCATCAACCGGGACGCCCAAATCAAGGCCATCTAAAAACACATAACCATATTTAGCGTTCCAGGATAACCCAGGCTTGCCATTGGGAGCGGTACTGTTAAATTCTTTTTCTTGAGGGGAGCTGATTAGATTTGACTTCATATCCATTGCAAATTCCATACTTCTAGAAATGAGCACGGTACCATCCGTTGCTTGTAAACGAAAATCCGTGCAGGCATAACTGATAGACATTCCTAGTAGAAATAATGCAATAGAACTAATCATATTTTTCATGTTATCGAGACCCTTATTGTTTTAATAGGCGAGTAGAGTATAGGCTAGGGTATAGATTTTTACAAAGGCATGGAGTAATCCGGCATCTTATAAAAAAAGATGCCGGGAGAAAAGTATATTTTTGAAGTGGATTATTTTTTTAGCCGCGCATCAAGACTATACGCACCCGCGCCAAAACTATAGATATATAACGCTCCACCCATCATCGCCATATTTTTCATAAACATGATCATTTGAATCTGTGCGACTTCTGGGGGATAAGACCAGAAATGATGTATGACAAAACTTACTGCCAAAGTAAATATAAATAATAAAGCTGCAGCTAAGCGAGTGTGCCATCCTAATAATACTAACACTCCGCCACCAAGCTCAAAAATAATCGCTACGATAGCAAATAGGCTTGGATAAAAACTTACCCCTGCATTTTCCATATAAGCCACGGTCCCGGCAAATCCAAAAATTTTGCCCGCGCCGGAAAAAATAAAAATGAAAGAAAACAAAATTCGTCCAATAAGCAGCAACAAATTGGTATTTAAATTTGCCATGGTGGATTCTCTTTGATTATAGGTAGGTAAATGCAGTATAGAAGAGATTAATGCAAATGCAATTCAGGTTTATTATTCGATAGATTTACCAAGTGTATTCCAATGTCTTTCTACGCTACTTGTATCATTTCTATAAACTCTTCAAATAAATCATGAATATCATGCGGCCCTGGAGAAGCTTCAGGGTGCCCCTGGAAAGCAAGCACGGGTTTATCAGTGAAACGAAAACCCTGAATAGTATTATCGAATAATGAGCGATGAGTGACTTTAATATTTTCCGGCAAGGATTCTTCTAGCACTGAAAAGCCATGATTTTGGCTAGTAATATACACACGCCCGGTCTGTTCATCGCGCACAGGATGGTTGGCTCCGTGATGGCCAAACTTCATTTTAAATGTTTGGGCGCCTACCGCCAATGCTAATAGCTGATGGCCTAAACAAATACCAAAAATAGGAATATCTTTTTGCAATAATGTGTGAATGTTTTGAATGGCTGCAGTGCAAGCATCTGGATCGCCTGGACCATTGGATAATAAAATACCATCTGGTTTCAACTTCAAAACTTCATTCACTGGAAATGTTGATGGCACCACCGTCACTTTACAACGACGATCGACCAATAGACGTAAAATATTTGACTTCACACCATAATCATAAACCACAACATGCCACATGGATGGATGTTTAGTATGTTGCGGCCAGGTAGGTTCATCCCATTCATAAGGCGTTTGGGTACTTACCACATCTGCTAAATTGGCATGGGTTAGACCAGGGAACGCTCTAGCAGCCGCTAACGCTTGCTGTTCATCTACACTACCGGCTAGGATGCACCCTGATTGTGCGCCTTTATCACGCAAAATTCGGGTTAAACAACGTGTATCGATATCAGCAATCGCCACGGTGTTATTTTGAATTAGATATTCGGGTAGAGTTTGTTCTGCACGCCAGTTACTTACGGTCAGAGATAAATCACGGATAATTAACCCGGCCGCCCAAGCTTTAGAGCTCTCATTATCGTGGCGGTTAACCCCAACATTCCCGATATGCGGATAAGTGAGGGTTACAATTTGTTGTGCATAGGAGGGATCGCTTAAAATCTCTTGATAACCGGTCATGGCAGTATTAAATACCACTTCCCCTACGGTTTGACCCAAGGCACCAATAGAGGTACCACGAAAAATAGTTCCATCGGCAAGTGCGAGTATGGCGGGTTGCGTTGACAAGAGATACTCCTAAAAAATGATTTAAAACCCTAGAATTATACCGGATTTTTAAAACAAATTGTAGACCTCTTAGAAAACCCTACATTCGGCTACCTTTCTGAGTATAATTTTAATCTTTCAAGCTAATAGCCATGCGGTTCAAGGCATTCATAATTGACGCTGCAGCGGTGAGATCAACAATTTCGCGTTCGCTGAAGTGATTGGATAATAGCTCTTTTACTTCTGTGGTATCATTTTCTAGATAAGTCACTGCTTCGCACCAAAGTAATGCGGCTTGTTCTTTTTCAGTAAACACATCGCTATTTGACCATCCTGATAATACATCTAATTTTACTTGGGAAACCCCAGCTTTTCTGGCTTCATTCGCATGCAAAACACAACAATAAGCACAGCCATTTATTTGCGAAACTCGCAGTTCGACCAAGACTCGAATGGATGCCTCTAATGGAGAATCTTTCAAGCTTTGATAAGTTTTATACAAATTATCCATAGTGTCTCTAGATATTTGACTGTAGTTCATTTTATGTTCCTAAATTTTCAAAAAAGCGTTTGACGCTACTAAACCATGAATCCACCCGTGGACTATGATCACGTTTATCATTCTGGCAGTCTTCGTCAAACTGCTGTAATAGTTCTTTTTGCTGAGTGCTTAAGTTAACAGGTGTTTCTACGATCACTCGACATAATAAATCACCTCGTGCAGAACTGCGTGGAATGGTTACGCCCTTTCCGCGCAAACGGAATAGTTTGCCTGTTTGCGTTTCTGCAGGAATTTTTAACTTCACCCGGCCTTCTAAAGTGGGCACTTCTAACTCTCCACCTAATGCAGCCATCGCAATGCTGATGGGAATCTCACAGTATAAATTTTCATCTTCACGTTTAAAAATAGCGTGTTCACGTACATGAACTTGCACGTATAAATCCCCAGTGGGGCCGCCGTTCACGCCAGCTTCACCTTCACCCGCTAAACGAATGCGATCTCCATTATCCACTCCCGCAGGAATTTTGACAGACAATGTCTTGGTTTGTTTACTGCGTCCCTGGCCATGACAGCTCGTACAGGGTTCAGAAATAACTTTACCTTGCCCATGGCAAGTCGGGCAGGTTTGCTGAATAGTGAAGAATCCCTGCTGCATGCGCACCTGACCTATTCCTCCACAGGTTGGGCAATTAGTTGGGGCGCTACCCTTTTTGGCACCACTGCCATGGCAGACTTCACAAGTGACATAAGTTGGCACTTTAATTTGTATGGTTTTGCCGGTTACAGCTTCTTCTAAAGTTAATTCTAGGTTGTAACGTAAGTCTGCGCCGCGTTGACCCACATTGGCACCGTGGCCTGCACTTCCACCGCCGCGTCTGCCGCCAAAGATATCTCCAAAAATATCGAAAATATCATCAAAACCGCCGGCATTAAAACCACCAGGTCTACCGCCCATACCGCCTTCTATTGCAGCATGCCCATATTGATCATAAGCCGCCCGTTTTTGTGGATCGCTTAAAATTTCATAAGCTTCTTTGGCTTCTTTGAATTTGTGCTCAGAGGTTTTATCATCAGGATTGCGGTCAGGATGATGTTTCATCGCAAGTTTGCGATAGGCTTTTTTAAGTTCTTCTGCGGTGGCTTGACGGGAAACACCTAGTGTTTCGTAATAATCGCGTTTGGACATATACTTGGAACCTGCTTGGTATTACTCTTTAATAAGCTCATCGCCTCTCTTTAAAGAAAGGCGATTTGGCTTATTCTATCACTTCCAGCTAATCCCGGCGAGCCTTCGTCGGGAATTGTGGCATTACTTCTTATCGTCTTTTACTTCTTCAAACTCGCCTTCAACGACATTTTCTTCACCTGCAGATTTTTGTGAAGTTTGTTCACTTTGCGCAGAGTGAGCTTGCTGTTCAGCCGAACCACCAGCAGAGCTATAGAGCTTTTCCGAAACCTTGCCGATTGCATCGGATAAATCACGGGTTTTAGCTTCAATAGCGTCTTTATCATCACTTTTCACCAATTCTTTTAAACCAGCGATGATGTCTAGCACAGTTTGTTTTTCTGTATCGCTCACTTTACCTTCCGCATCTTTCAGGGCTTTTTCAGAAGAGTGGATTAAGGCATCTGCGCGGTTACGTACATCAACCAATTCATGGAACTTCTTATCTTCGCTTTCATGCGCTTTAGCATCTTGCACCATTTTTTGAATTTCTTCTTCAGATAATCCACTAGAAGCTTTAATGACAATGGACTGCTCCTTGTTGGTGGCTTTATCTTTTGCAGATACATGTAAAATACCATTCGCATCGATATTGAATGTAACCTCAATTTGTGGCATACCACGAGCAGCGGGTGGAATATCGGTTAAGTCAAAACGACCTAAAGATTTATTGGCGCTGGCACGTTCACGTTCACCTTGCAACACATGCACAGTAACTGCTGTTTGATTATCATCAGCTGTTGAGAATACTTGAGCCGCTTTGGTTGGAATTGTGGTGTTCTTTTCAATCAGTTTAGTCATGACACCACCCATAGTTTCAATACCCAAAGATAACGGTGTTACGTCGAGTAATAAAATATCCGTTACTCCACCACTTAATACTGCACCTTGAATTGCAGCACCGATGGCAACTGCTTCATCTGGATTGACATCTTTACGTGGCTCTTTGCCAAAAAGTTCTTTCACTTTTTCTTGCACTTTAGGCATACGGGTTTGTCCGCCGACCAAAATAACTTCATTGAGATCGCTTATAGATAATCCGGCATCTTTAAGGGCAGTTTGACAAGGGCCAACTGTACGTTGAATTAATTCTTCCACTAACGATTCTAACTTCGCACGTGTCATTCTGATATTTAAGTGTTTAGGTCCACTCGCATCAGCTGTAACGTAAGGTAAATTAATATCAGTTTGCGTGGTAGAAGATAATTCAATTTTCGCTTTTTCGGCTGCTTCTTTTAAGCGTTGCAGAGCTAGTGGATCATTACGCAAATCCACGCCTTGTTCTTTTTTGAATTCAGTGACTAAGTAATCGATAATCCGCGCATCAAAGTCTTCACCACCTAAGAAAGTATCACCATTGGTAGCCAAAACTTCAAATTGATGCTCGCCATCAACTTCAGCAATTTCAATAATGGAAATATCGAATGTACCACCGCCCAAGTCATACACCGCAATTTTAGAATTGCCAGGTTTCTTGTCCAAACCATAGGCTAAAGAAGCAGCTGTGGGTTCGTTGATAATCCGTTTGACTTCTAATCCTGCAATACGCCCAGCATCTTTGGTTGCTTGCCGTTGTGAATCGTTGAAATAAGCAGGTACGGTAATAACAGCTTCTTTTACTTCGTGTCCCAAAAAGTCTTCTGCCGTTTTTTTCATTTTTCTTAGCACTTCTGCAGAAATTTGTGGAGGCGCCATTTTCTTCACTTGACCGGCTACGGTAGCCTCTAACCATGCATCACCATTATCAGCAGCGATAATTTTATAGGGCACCATATTGATGTCTTTTTGTACCATAGGATCGTCGAACTTGCGTCCTATTAGGCGCTTAACTGCATAAAAAGTGTTATGAGGATTAGTTATGGCTTGGCGTTTAGCGGGTTGTCCTACGATGATATTACCATCTTTATCATAAGCTACAATAGAGGGAGTCGTACGATCACCTTCGCTATTTTCAATAACCCGAACCTTGCCATTTTGGAAGATTGCTACGCAGGAATTGGTGGTACCTAAGTCAATACCAATCACCACATTATGTGAAGATGAAGTTGCCATAATAAATTCTCCGATTGTTTAAGTTGAATACATTATTCAGCAGTTCCCGGCAAATACTCGCCAGGAACTGCTTCCTGATTTTTATGTGTCTTGCGGCAGAGCCGCAAGACACAGTCAGGGGAAAGAATCGCGCTTCCTTTTCTGCTGCGCCTCCTGGCTACGCTGAAAAGCCAGCCCACGCCATCCATGGCGTGGTCGTTCAATGCTGTCGCATTGAACCCCCTGACAACCCCTCATCGCGTGAGGTATTTCATCATACTCTCTGCATTTTTGCCTAATTTCTCATTCACCATGAATCGCTGCACATTACTTGCCAGTTACCTTTTATATAAGGGCACTAGAACCTTATTTCAAGAGGCTGTCATACCGCGGGATGACCAACCTTAAGTTTACCCTTCTCTGGCTACGATTACCCGTGCCGGACGCATGACTCTGTCATGGAGTCTATACCCTTTTTGCACAACAATTAGTACCGTTCCTGGATCAACCTCTGCACTAGGTTGCATTGCTATAGCTTCATGCCAATGAGGGTCAAACTTGTCCCCTAGAGGATCAATCACGGCCACATTAAATTTGAGCAACATATCTGTGAACAGCTTATAAGTCATCTGCATTCCTTCACATAACGAATTATATTTAGGATCATTCTGGGTCTGATCTTTTTCAATGGTGGCAATACCATTTTCTAGACTATCCAGGATAGGTAATAAACCAGAAGCAAATTTTTCTATTCCATATTTGTGGGCATTGGCAATATCTCTATCCGCTTGTCTGCGCACATTCTCTACATCGGCGCGAAAGCGCATAGCGGTTTCTTGATTTTCTTTCACCTTTTTTTCAGCTGATAGCAGTGCTTGTTGCAATTCAGTTACGGTATTTTCGAGCTCCTGCAAGTCTTCGGATACTTTTGCATTGGCTTTTCGAGTTTCCTCAGACTCTTCTTGCGAGTTGTCTATTTCTTGCTCAACCTTGGCCTTTTTAGCCTGAAAATGCTGTTCCGCCATTTCCGCAATTTTTTGCTGCACATCTTTTTCGTTATTCGCCATCTTATCCTCCTCTTCTAGCTTTTGGTATATAGGGTCTTAGTTCAGCCATTCCCGGTGAATATTTTTACACAAAAAATACTCACCGGGAATGGCTATTCTTCTCGCGATGAGGGGTTGTCAGGGGAGAGAGGCGCGATTCTCTCCCCTGACCGAGGTCTGCAGCTTTGCTGCAGGCCTCGTAAAAACCAGAAAGCGGTTCACGGCGAGCATTCGCCGGGAATCGCTGGTCTTAGTTAACATTTTTCAAGGCATTACCCAATAGCTTAGCTGTCACATCCACAGCCGGCACCACGTGGTTATAAGGCATATGTTTAGGACCAATAACGCCCAATACACCCACAACTGAGCCGCCAACTTCATAGGGTGCGGTGACCATGCTGAAATCACCTAATATATTCATCCCAGCTTCTTCGCCAATAAAAATTTGCACGCCATCATTTTGTAAACATTGATCTAAGAGATGCAGAATATCGCGTTTTTTCGCAAATGCATCAAATAAACCCCGTAAATTATCCACCCCGTCGGCATAACCAATTAAATTAGTTGCCCCCGCCAATAAATAATCCTTCTCCTGATTTTCAGAATCAGCCAGTGCTTTATCCGCAATATCGAGGGCGGCTTGAATCGCTGCGTCTAATTCTTGTCTATCTGCACGCATGGCAGTTAGCAATTGCTGCCGAATCATCGATAAACCCAAACCTGAGTAAGTATAATTAATATAATTGGCGGCCTGTTCTAACTCACTGGCTTTATATTCTCGTTGAGGATGAATAATAACATTGCGCACTTCTCGTTCATTAATCACGAGAATAACTAGAATGCGTCTATCGGATAACGGCAAAAATTCCACGTGCCGCAAAACTATTTTTTCTTGCAACGGGATGGTTACCAACCCTGCAAAATGGGTCAATTGTGAAAGAATTTCAGAAGCATTGGCTAATAAAGATTTTTTATCGAGATTGGGCTGCGAGTCCCGACAGTTCAGTGAATGCTGCATTTTATCTAACACTGTGCCATCTATCTTTTGCACCGTTAATAAGCTATCCACAAAAAAGCGTAATCCGCGCGCTGTCGGAATACGCCCAGCCGACGTATGGGGCGCCATTAAATACCCTTTCGCCTCCAAATCCGCCATCACATTGCGCACGGTTGCTGAGCTTAAACCTAAATCGCCCACATCCACCAGTGTACGCGAACCTACGGGCTGGCCTTCACTGATATAGCATTCTACTAGCAACTTCAATACTTGCTGCGACCGTTCGTTAATTATTTCATTATTCACTTCTCTTACCATTTTCTCTATTTCTCTGCCTAAAATGTATAGTATAAACTCAGAATTACAGGATTACATAAAATCCATGCTTCCCTTCCAAATCATCTCCAATGCTACCATAAATACCACGCCTATCCCCACATACACCAACCATCGATGGCGGTTGAGTAAATTCGCTAGCCATACCGAAATTGAACCCATTAAAAATACTGATAATACCAAACCAAATACTAATATCCAGGTATGTTCCCCAGCAGCACCCGCTACGCCTAATACATTATCCAGTGACATGGCCACGTCTGCTAATAATACTTGCCACACCGCTTGGCGAAACGTCTTGGGTGGCGGCCCATTTCCAAATTTTTCAGCGTGGTCAACCGGTTTATGCATTTCACGCAGCATTTTCCAGCCCACCCAGATTAATAATAAGCCCCCAGCGATCATTAAACCTACAATTAAGAGTAAATAGCTGGCAACTAGTGCAAATACTATACGTAAAATAGTGGCTAAGATAATCCCTACAGCCACTACCTTCTTACGCTGCTCAGGGGGCAAGCTCGCCGCAACCAAGCCCACCACAATAGTATTATCTACCGCCAGTAACAAATCGACGATAATAACTTGTAAAAGAGCAATGAATTCTGAAGCAGAGAGTATCTCTGTCATTTTTATTGGCTTCCTAATTATTTATTATTTTTAAAATCATCTATCCTTTGTTTAATCCCGCTGATAAAGGTCTTGAATAAAGTGATCACTCATATCTTTCTGAGTCTGCAGGCATTGTTCATCTCTTGGTAAAATTTAATTCCCAGATTTCATGTCCCGCATGTTGTCCGCGGCATTCAAACTTGGTTAAAGGTCGCACCTCATCACGTGGAGAGAAAGTGGCTGCCCTATTTTCCAGTAATGTTTCTGCAGATAACACAGTTATCATATGTTCGGCATAATCTTGCCAGTCAGTTGCTAACGCCAACACCCCGGTTTCTTTTAAACGCTCTGCTAGCAAAGCTACAAAAGCGGGTTGAATAAGTCTGCGTTTATGATGACGTTTCTTAGGCCAAGGATCTGGGAAAAAAATTTGAACTCGACTCAATGACTGTGGTGCAAAAGCAGATTGCAAAACCTCAACGGCGTCATGACAGATAACACGCACATTGGTAATTTGTTTCTCTTGGAGTTGTCGAAATAAATATCCCACACCGGGACGATAAACCTCAATACCAATAATATTCCATTCCGGATGCGCTTGCGCCAATGCCACCACTGACTCTCCATTACCAAAACCAATATCTACCACCAAGGGAGCATCGCGATTAAACACCATTGACCAATCAGGCGTTGCAGGGAATGGAATGGCGAATGACTCCCAATGTTCATCGAAAGCGAGTTGTTGCCCAGGGGTAATTCGCCCTTCACGGCGAACATAACTACGAATTTTGCGCAACATCACCACCACACTCCCTCCATAGGAGAGGATGCATTTGCATATAAGCGTTTTGGCATGCGGCCTGCTAAATAAGCTTCACGACCTGCTTGTACCCCATGGCGCATGGCACTGGCCATGAGTACAGGATCTTTAGCTTGAGCAATTGCAGTATTCATCAGTACAGCATCACAGCCTAATTCCATGGCAATCGTGGCATCAGATGCGGTGCCTACCCCGGCATCGACTATAATCGGTACTTTAGCTTCTTCTAAAATAAATTTTAAAGTACAACGATTTTGAATACCTAGCCCAGAACCAATCGGTGCGGCTAGCGGCATTACCGCTACACAACCCATATCGGCTAATTCTTTGGCAACGATGGGATCATCATTGGTGTATACCATTACCCAGAAATCTTTTTTTAATAAGGCTTCAGCCGCGCGCAAGGTTTCTAAGATATTAGGATATAAAGTTTTTTCATCCCCTAAGACTTCTAATTTTACCAAGCGATGTCCATCCAATAATTCACGTGCAATTTCACATACCCGGATAGCTTCCGCTGCGGTATAACAAAATGCGGTATTGGGCAGAAAAATATACCGTTCAGGTGACAAATAATCTAACAAATTGGGCTCATCTTTATTTTGACCAATGTTCACTCGTCTGACTGCGCAGGTTACCATTTGCGCACCACTGGCTTCGATGACCATTTTGGTTTGTGCAAAATCTTTATATTTCCCCGTGCCCACTAGCAGACGTGAATGCAATTCATAATCTGCAATTTTCAATTTATCGGTTTTAGTCTCTGTGTTAAGTGTTTTAACTGCTTCTACCACTTTATCCTCCTGCAATTGCATGAATAACTTCTATTACATCACCTTCTTTCAACAGGGTTTCTTTATGTTGACCACGTGGAATAATCATTTGGTTCAGCTCGATTGCCACCCGTTTTCCACTCATATCTAAACTCACTAATAAATCAGCGAGCGAGATTGAAGAGGCGATCTCTTGCTGTTCACCATTGACATAGATTTGCATGGTTTTCCTCAACTACCTTCATATATTAGGCTGAATTCTTAGGTATATTATGATAACATCATTAACCTCAATACTCTAATGCGCTACTCGATATGAAATTAAGCTCTATTTTCGGCAAACTGCTATCCGCATTCACCCAGAAACGGCTTGCCAAAGATTATATTCGCTGTCCGCACTGTACAACACTATATGCCCTTTATACCAACGTGGATTGGAACAACCTGGCTATCGTGCACTGTGGAACCTGTGCCAATACGTTTAACGGCATGGAAAATAAGAGCCGCCCAAGAAGCAAAATTAAGATACCTAAAAAGATTAATCCCTTTCAACCCCGGTTATCCTGGCTAAAAGCATCGAATACTCCTAAGCCGCATGCCCCCCACATGGATGAAACACCCGCAAAAGCTGAGAAAATCGAAGAGGCCATTCCCTATGTGCCTATCCTCTTAGCTGAAATAGCAACCCCAGAAGAGATAATCATCCCTGAATTCTGCGAAGACCCCATAATAGCCGATAAAATAGAATCTCAATTTGATAATGTTAAACCTGCTGCAACTGAGGCCAAATCTATACCTAAGAGCACAGTTAAAGAATTTCGCCAATGGGGTTGGTTATTGACAACTCTAGGGTTCTTATTAGTAGCTAATTTGCTCATAGGTGGGTTTTTCTGGACTCAGCGGAATACATTGGCCCAAAATGCGCTACTACGGCCCTGGTTAATCACCGCTTGTGACTACCTGGGCTGCACCTTACCTGAATATCGTGACCCCAGCAAAATCATTGTGCAGCAAAATCAGCTGACTAGTGATCCAAACAACCCTGATCATTTTCAACTGCATGCGGTTATTCAAAACACCGCACCTTATGCTCAACCTCTAGCTCGTTTACAGATGAATATCAAAAATTTACAGGGTGAAAAGGTCAATTCCCTAATATTTTTACCCCAGCAATATGCTCCGAATCAACCCAACTTACTTTTACCCCCCGGGGAAACCCTGCATATTATAGTTAGTATTATGGATAAAACTCCGGATATTTTTAGTTATGACTTGAATTTTTTGTAAATCTGCGCTATTTTTATACAACATGAACTCAAAATTGTTTGATTGTTTGACAACTTTGAGTTTGCATGCTTAATTTATAATAGGAAAAATTATTATGATTATTCAGTATTACAAGGAGATGAGTAAAACATGTCAACACTAGAATTGTTAACCCCGACCCAACAAACGAGTGTAACCACTACAAATGCTTCGCTGCGGGATACCGTAAAGCATACTGTACAAAATTACCTCGCACACTTAGATGGGCAAAAAGTAACTGATTTCTACGATATGGTATTGAGCGAGATTGAAGAACCCTTATTGCATGCTATTATGCAATACACAGGTCAAAACCAGTCTAAAGCCGCCGTATATTTGGGCTTAAGCCGCGGAACCTTACGTAAAAAATTAGAACGTTACGGTATGCTGATTTGTGGAAGCAGCCGTAATAGTGATTAAGGGTTGGTTTTGATGCGTCGCGCTGTATAAAGCAGTGCTTGCACCAAGGGGGAAAGAGTCGCGAAAAATTCGCCTATAGTGAATTTTAGTGCAAACCCTCAAAGGGATAGACGCAGCGATGCGTCTAGCATTTCCCCCTTGGATCCCCTATCGTAAATATAAATTTCATCCAATCTACATGTAGTGAGTAAAATTATGTTCGCCGGGAACTATGGTTATCCTGTTCGTAGGGCATTAATTAGTGTTGCTGATAAAACCGGCATCATTGAATTAGCCCAGCAATTGCATATTTTAGGTATCGCATTGATGGCAACCGGCAATACGGCTGCAATCATCCGCGAGCAGTCTATTCCTGTCACAGAAGTCTCTGATTACACGAAATTCCCTGAAATCATGGGAGGGCGGGTTAAAACGCTTCATCCTAAAATCCATGGCGGCATTCTTGCCCGCCGCGACCAAGACGAAAATGTGTTAAAACAACACGAAATTGAATTGATCGATCTGGTTATTATCAATTTATATCCATTTGCGCAAACCATTCAAAAGCCTGACTGTACTTATGAACAGGCCGTGGAGCAAATCGATGTAGGCGGACCTGCTATGTTGCGAGCAGCAGCCAAAAATCATAAAGCCGTCACCGTGATTATCGATCCACAGGACTATGCGCTAGTCCTTAGCGAAATTCAACAAAATAACGGCCATGTACCTTTTTCAACGCGCCAGCAACTAGCCCAGAAAGCTTTTGCTTACACCGCGAGATATGATGGCATGATTGCCGAATATTTGGCCCAACAGCTGTCTCCATTAACCGCTATTCCAAGCCAATTACCTGAAACATTAACGCTTAACCTGCATCAAACTCAATCTTTGCGTTATGGTGAAAATCCACAACAAGCTGCAGCTTTGTACTCTACTCAGGCTAACCATGCAGAACCTTGGCAACTCAGGCAAGGAAAACCGCTTTCATTTAACAATTTGGTAGATGCGGATGTCGCCTGGTGTTGCGTAAAAACATTTAATCCTGCTCCAGCATGTGTCATTGTTAAACACGCTAATCCTTGTGGAGTTGCGGTTGGAACGTCGCTGATAGCCGCTTATCAGCTCGCATTTGCTACCGATAAAACCTCCGCTTTTGGAGGAATTATTGCTTTTAACCAAACAGTAGATGCGGCGACCTGCCATACCATTCTGGAACAACAATTTGTGGAAGTCATTATTGCCCCAGATTTTACTACAGACGCCCTCGACGTGCTTAAGACTAAGCCGAATATTCGTGCATTGGCTGTCAATAACCCTTCTGCCGCTTTAGCTTTCCCCTATGACATAAAATGTTTAAGCAACGGTTTATTATTACAAGAACTTGATCAAGTACCTTTTCATCGGGATAGTTGCCGAGTCGTCACGACTCGCGTCCCCAGCGCAGAGGAATGGCAAGATTTAGTATTTGCTTGGCAAGTAGTAAAATGGGTAAAATCTAATGCTATAGTCTATGCCAAAGACCAACGCACCATTGGAATTGGCGCAGGGCAAACCAGCAGAGTCTGCAGTGCAGAATTTGGCATTTTAAAAGCCGCGCAAGCTGAGCTATCAGTAAATGGTGCAGTAGTGGCTTCTGATGCGTTCTATCCTTTTCGTGATGGCGTAGATAAGGCTGCACAAGCAGGCGTAACTGCTATTATTCAACCGGGGGGCTCTATGCGAGATCCTGAGGTTATATCTGCAGCAAATGAACATGGATTGGCAATGGTATTTACGGATGTACGACATTTCCGGCATTAATGCTTAAGGCTTTGATAACTACCTACGCCCTCCACATAATAAACTTGGAGTAGTTCCTTTTATGAAAATTTTAATTGTAGGTAATGGTGGCCGTGAGCACGCTTTGGCGTGGAAGGTGGCACAATCACCAATGGTGACACAAGTGTTTGTGGCCCCAGGTAATACAGGTACTAGGCAAGAGTCCAAAGTATTGAATGTAGCGATTCCTGCTACGGATATTGCCGGGTTAAAACAGTTTGCACAAGAAAAACAAATTGATCTCACCATTGTAGGTCCAGAAGCCCCCTTAGTAGCAGGAATTGTAGATAGCTTCCTCGCATCTGGATTACGTTGTTTTGGCCCCAGCAAAGCAGCTGTGCAGCTAGAAGCCTCCAAGAGCTTTGCTAAAGAATTTTTACAGCGGCACCACATTCCTACTGCAGCTTATGCTTGCTTTACGGATACAGAAGCGGCTTATCGGTATATTGATCAGCAAACTATGCCTATCGTAATTAAAGCCGATGGTTTAGCTGGCGGTAAAGGGGTAATTATTGCCGAAAGTAAACAGGCAGCCCATACTGCGATCGACTTAATGTTAAAAGAACAACGTTTTGGAAAAGCCGGTCACCAAATTGTTATTGAAGAATTTTTAACTGGTGAAGAAGCTAGCTTTATTGTCATGGTAGATGGCAAACACGTATTGCCGCTTGCCACATCACAAGATCACAAGCGTCGAGATGATGGTGATCAAGGTCCAAACACCGGCGGAATGGGGGCTTATTCTCCAGCGCCTGTGGTGACGGATGAATTATTCAAACGTATTATGGAAACCGTAATTTACCCTACGGTAGAAGGAATGATAGCCGAAGGGCGCCCTTACACCGGTTTTTTATACGCAGGGGTAATGATCACACCAGAAGGAATTCCTAAAGTACTTGAATATAATTGTCGTTTAGGTGATCCTGAAACTCAACCCATCATGCTACGTTTGCAAAGCGATTTAGTCGAAATCTGTTTATCCGCATTAAATGGCGAACTCGATAAATGCCAAATTGCATGGGATCCCAGACCTGCTTTAGGAGTCGTTATGGCAGCGGAAGGTTATCCTGATTCTCCACGAATTCGTGATGTTATTTATGGTTTAGATATTCCTGATAGTGAAGATTGTAAAGTGTTCCATGCCGGCACTAATCTGGCAGGTAATCAAATAGAAACCAACGGTGGTCGAGTTTTATGTGTTACGGCTAAGGGTGCTACTATTCACGACGCACAAAAGCGTGCGTATCAACGCATCTCACAAATACATTGGACCGGGTCATTTTATAGAAGTGATATTGGACACAGAGCGCTATAAGATACAGCTCTTAGAGTTGAGCCTCTCCCTAAGGAGGGGCTCAATGGATACAAACACAATTTCTAGGCTTCAGCCAACTCTTTCAATTTTTTCAACGCAGTTACACGAACAACGTTACGAGCAGGTTTAGCTTTTATGGTAATTTCTTCTCCGGTAAATGGATTACGTCCTTTACGAGCTTTGGTTGCTTTCTTTTTAACGCGACGTAACTTAACACCTACTTCTGGAATGGTTAATTCGCCAGAACCACGATTCATTAAATGTGCTTGCGCTAAACGATCTAAAGATTCGAATATCGCCTTCACAGTTTTTTTCTCAACACCAGCATCATCAGCAATGGCACTGATAATTTGGCTTTTGGTTTGTTTATCTTTAACTGGATTTACTTTTTTGATTACAACTGGTTTTGCCACTGCAGACACTTTTTTCTTCGCTGGTTTTGTTGCTTTTTTAGCCATGGTAAAGTTCCCTCATTTTTTGTTGATTGAAAGATTGATAATTAAGAAAATAGCGTGATTTTCCCGGTAATTATCAAATTTATCCTTATAAACGAGGTGAGTATACTAC
>JBIOEC010000004.1:0-15214 GCA_044445645.1 Gammaproteobacteria bacterium
CATTTAATCTAAATAATCAAATCATAACTAACACGGATCATCTTGGACGCGTTAAAATCACTTTGCATGATTCTCTGGGACGGACGTCAGGTACTATAGATGCATTGGGCTATGCCACTTTTATTGCGCGTGATCATCGAGGACGTGAGACGTACACCCATCGTCCCAATCAGCCACTTGCTAAACCACCTGCTGAATTGGTAATTCTCTCAGAAAGAGAGAGAGAGGATTACTTAAAGGTCATCCGTGGTCAACCTCAAGAAAGTGATGAACGAAGCTGGGTCGTCTATGATAGTCTGGATAGACCGTTATTTAAAATTGATGGCACCGGCGCTGTCAAAGAATTTCGTTATGGTTTATTTTCATCGGCGGAGTTGACCATCCGTTATGCAAATCGCTTGGATGTGAATTTATTATCACCCATACCTACCACAGAAGACATTAAAAAACTTTTAGTTTCAAATGAAGAAGATCACTGTACGCGCACTTGGCATGATGCAGAAGGTCTACCCATTGCTCAACTGATAAAATTAGATGCAACTCATTCCCGTTTAATTGAATGGAAATATTACCATCAAGGTTTAATCGTTCATAAACAAGAATATGCTGAAAAGATAGTCGCTGTAGATCCCTGGAAGGCTGATTTGGAAACACTGCGTCCAAAGGTTAGTAGCTATGATATTAATACTTATATTTATTATAATCCTAATCGTGAAATAATCGCGACTGTTAATGGTGAAAATATTTTAACTGAGACACGGCGTGATCTGCGGGGTGACGCAGTTGAGATTATTCAATACTACAACCCTGTTTCAGTTGCTGCTATACCCCAGACATTAGATCAATTACGTCCAAGTATGCACAGTGAAGACTGGCATACCTATCAGACCTTTGATGGCCTGCATCGAGTATTAGAACGTCTTCATCCTAATGGTCGTAAAGAACGTTTTAGATATCTGGATAGTGATTCTCCAGTTGAACATATCGAAGAAGATACTTTATCTAGACACGCGCGTGGAGTGTCGTGCAAAACTAATGCACTAGAAGAAGTCACATCACATTTGTTACCTGATGGTGTGGATTATCAGTTTCAGAGTGGAAATGAAGAACGTGCCTGGGAGATCTATGCGAAACAATCTGAATTAGATGCGGCGGGCCGAGTTGCATTTTCATCGATTAGATTGAGCACAGATCCTACTAGTACCTCTATTCATAAGGTTTTTGATTATTACGATGCTAGAGATCAAGTACGTTTTCACGTGGGTGCCGTTGGGGAAGTGACTGAATATACTTATGATGCACGTGGGAATAAAACCAGTGAGAGACGTTATTATAATGCTGTATCTGAAGATAAATTGAATGAATTAGAGGGTGGGCCTTTAACAATAGAGATCCAACAGTATTTTGAGATGGAATTACGTCATGCACAAAAGGATAGAACTGCAAAGCATTATTATGATGCACTTAAGAACTGCATTGCCACACAACGACCTAATTCACAGTGGATTTTTTATGAATATAATGCATTTGGAAATCAAACGCATATTGCGAAGCAATTAACATCTACTGAATGGCGAGTGACGGTCAAGCATTATAATGCAACGAATAAAGAAAACGAAGTAAAACAGTATGCAGTAACTACTAAAGAACCCTATAACTTTCTGGAGAAGCACGGCTCAACAGGAGGACAGGCGCATTTTTTCAAATTGTTTCAAAACGCGCTTCAAAGAGATAATGCAAGCACTATTAGCAACGATAATGAGTTTGAAATCACAGCAGAGCGCTTATTGCATCATTCAACTTTAGATGCATTTGATAGACCATCTTCAGTGGAAAATGGCAATGGAGTGGTAACACAACAGGCATTTGACCGCGCTCATCGCCTAAAATCCAAAACCTGCCAAGAGCGCTGGTTGGAAGGTTATGAATATGATGCACATGATCGTGTAACAGCAGAGAGTAATGGCATTCAACCAGGATGGATTGCACGTATTCATCACACAGGTACTAGAGCCATCGACATGCTCTATTTTGATGAAAACAACCAGGCACTACCTTATACCGCTACACAACAATTTGACGCATTTGGTCAAATTATCAGTGATCAACTTGGAACCAGCAAAAATACAGCAGATCATGACGCTTATGGGAATGTGCTATCAAAAATTACTGCTAGTGGAGATCGAACTGATCACCAATATTTAGTAGGAGGAGCGCATGAACAAACTCTAGAACCCAGCGGTTTTATTATTAGATCATTAAAGGATTCAGCCTATCGTGATCTAGGTACTGAAATTCTGGCTGCCGACGGCGGTGACTATGAACATACAAAGGAAAATCGTGTTCCAGATGCATTTGGAGACGTATTATCTGAAAGCCATGAAGATTTAAGCGCTAGTTTACCTGAAGGGCGATTAATATATGTAGATTGGGCACATGAATATGATCCCAATAGTCAACGTACTGCAACCACTACAGACCCAGCAGGTGCTAAACGCCTTGAACGCATTAATCGCCGTTTGGATGGAGCCGCTGAAAGAGAAGAGATAATAGATAGTACCGATCTAATTTTTTTCGAGGCAGCCCGTGTACATGATTATAAGACAGATGGTTTTGGGCGTTCTATTGCTACTGTGATAGATCCAATACCCAGTGATCCTACTGCCCGTATGCGTAAGCAAGAAAAGTATTTACAGCTTACAACCAATCAAGCCTTTGACAAGGGCGATATACCTATTGCAACCACTGATGCCAATGGTAATACCTCTTATACCATATTGGCTGGGCATGGGTTAAGTAAACTGATAGTGGATCCGCAAGGGCGAGCAACTTATAAAGAAAATGATACTACCGGACATCTCATTTTAGAGCGCCGTTTATCACGCCGACTCACACCAGACGAAGTTAAAAATATTCGTGAGCTAAGCTACAAAAAAGATTTAGCTAAAGTGCTTGAGGATAATCAATATTATCAAGGCAATGATCTTATTAAACAATGGCTCTATGATCGGGCAGGTGCTTTACGTTATGAAATCAGTGCGGGAGGTAAAGTCACCGAGCATTTCTATAATCAAGGGACGCAAAAGATTCGAACAATACGCTATGCTGAACGCGTCACTGTTAACCGAAATCATCCTCATACACTAGATACGATAAAAAAATCCAGCAAAGCAAATCCGCAGAAAGATGAGTCCACGTATTTTATTGTAAATGCCTTGGGGCAGCCCAGCTATGAAATCGATGCACTAGGATATTTAACGTATCAGGTTTTTGATAAATATGGCAAGCTGCGTGAGAAAACTCGTTATGCAGAGCGCCTTTCAGCAGATGTAGATCCCGCTACTGTTACATTCGAGCAAGCTCAACAATATGCAAATCTTCGAGAAAGTAATCCAAAAAATCGTACCGAACTTACGTTTTACAGTGTGCGAACTAATGCGCAGAAAGAGCGTTTGCAACGTTATGTGGTTGATAGTCAAGGTTTAGTCACCCAGTATCAATATGATATTCGCGGTAATCGCATACGAGAGATCTTATATAAAGATCCTGGCAATATAGCCGATCTACGTAAATTCAGTTTTGCTCAAATAGCACAGTGGTGTCGTGATTATGATAATACTTCAAAACCAAAAACTATTAATGAAATCCAATATGATGCATTAAACCGCAAGATTACTGCTATTAATGCAGAAGGAGCGCGTGATGTCTATGAGAATGATATTTTAGGTAATCCACTGAAACATATCGACAAAGGAGGGAATACCTGGGAAGGAGATTTTGATCGGGCAGGGAGACAAACTGCGCGCCGTCAACCTCTACGTGATGTGACTCATGTTGCTTATGATGAAACACAAAAAGAATATGCAACCTCCCGTAATAAAGTGGCTATAGCCACTACGCGAACTCCTGATAATTTGGGTCAAATAATCAAAACAGAAGAAGGTATTGGACAACCTGATCACCGCGCTTATACCCATTCCTTTAATGCAAGTCGAGAAAAGCAAAGTGACACCATTCATGATGTGGCTATTTATCAACCTGAAAAAGATCTTGAACCGCAATCGGCAGCAGACCGTACAACCTTTGAAGAAATAACAGATCTGAAAGATGAGAACATTTATGATAGCTTTGGTCGACCCACTGTTAAAATTCATCGCGATGGTCTGCGAAGTTATCAAATTTTTGGTGAGGATCATGATCAATCTAATAATAAACCCGAAGTATTATTTACCATAGCAACAGATGGTGCTGTAGTGGGTAATACGCATGATGCATTTGGAAATGTCATAACTAGCACCCTCTACTTTGAAAAGATCGTTATTGAACCCACGGAATATCCCTATGGACTAACCTATTCACAAATGTTGAAATTGATTAGTCCTAACCCAGATAAAGATAGGGCCATTACGAGTTCTTTTGATCTCCTGCAACGAAAAATTACCGAAACCTTACCTGAAGCTATTTATGCAAATGCAAATAATCCTAAAACGCCAGAAAATGATCAACGTTTTTATAAACTTGCTGTGCATAAGCAGTGGGTGTATGGAGCATTTTCTGAACCCACAGCAGAAGTCCAAACGACTAATCCTTATGCAAAATCACAACCTAGCATTTTACATTTTTACGATAATGATGGTCGAGAAATTGCCAATATAAGTAAACTCGGCTATTTAACCGAATGTCGTTATGATAGTGATGGCAATAAAACTTATCAAATAGAGTATGCTAACCCTTGTACGCAGTTTGATATCAATGGTTATATTCCTCCTGCGCGCAGCCCGGAAGATCGTGAGTGGTTATATGATTATGATACATTGGGTCAACAGATAGCTACCACAGAATTAAATGCGACATATCGTACGCTCAAAGCTAATACCGATTTAATGCAGCCTCCTGAATTAAGTGAAAAGAAAACGGGACATCGAGTCCATCGCACTTTTTATGATGCGCTTGGAAATCCCATTATCAAAGTTAAATATATTTTAGATCCCATTACAAATCAACCTGGTGAAATACTTAGATTAGATATCTCTTTGCATTCACCCATTAGCAAAGTCATTGCCAATATTTATTCTCCACGTACACGATATTATCGCAAAGAAGTAGATGGAAAATATGAATACGAATATAGACAACTGATTCCTGTTGTAACTTATGAGCATGATAGCCATGGTCGAACGGTGTTCGAAAGAGGGTATGCAAACTCTCTCAATCAAGAAGCTTATGCACAATTTCAAGCCAATGTACTGAATGTGTTGCTGCAATCACCTAATGATTCCTCACAACGCGATGTACTCATCAAGCAAGCCTATGCTCTAGCCACTCCTGAGATCTTGGAGAACATGAAAGATGAGGAGAGGGACCGCAAGACATTTCATGAATACGACGCAGTTAATAATGTCATTGCTGAACAAGGTCCAGCAGGCCTAAGGCAACTCTCTAGTTATACCGCGATCCCGGAGCAAGTAGCTAAGTTGTGGTGGTGGGATAAAGTATGGGACGAAAGGCTGCGCGATCGATTGCAAAAACCCGATTTAAAAGACCAATCATGGGTAATTTTGTCAAAATATGATGAGGCTGGTTTACAAATTCGTTTAGAGCGCTGGACAGGAGTAGAACCTAATGTAGAACATCACGTAGAGCGGTATGCGTTTAATGCATTCCGTGAACGTACCCATCGCAGTGATGATGATGAAGAATGGAAAGAAATATGGCGTCACAATAAAGTAGGGCAAGTTGAATGGACTAACTCCGGTGATGGTGTTGGCAAGCGACTATTCTATCAACCGGAATCTCAAGAGCCCAGCGTGGTGATGACCAGCCCTTCTATCGATCTTTCTCCAGAGAGAGCCAGTGAAGATATTCGTTACCTTATGAATCAACCGGCAGCCAGCCGACGCGAACTTTGGACAGGCTATGATAATGAAGGTCGTCCCACACAGCGTGAATATCCAGCATATAGCACAGTAAAATCTTCTCCCAACATTGCGTTACGTGCAGGCAAACAAGCAGGCACAAATCAAAGTACCTTTGGTGATTATGCTATCGTTTGGCCACGACCTGCTAATAAAGGTACGCATACCAAGCTATTTGTACGTGTTCATAGTACGGATCCTAATGCCAAATGGACAGAATTACCCGTGCTAGAAAATGATGATTATATGGGGGCGACTACAACTCATATGATCACCGATGATTACGATTATATGATTGAGCTCTATCACGGATCGGAAACCGAGCCTTATTCCACCAGTGGTGGGCGCATTGTCATTGTGACACCCAATAATACGAGCAGCAAAAATTTGGTTGCTTTTGTCGATCCTGAATTATCGGCTACAGCGATTCAGATAACAGGGAACACCCTTGACCCAAAAATGGGAGATTTGACGGGTATACGTGTTTTCAAAAAAAATGATGATAAGCCTTATTTCATTGCAGTGACTAAAGATGAAATGCGTAATAATTATTATATTGCTGAAGCGCGCGATTTACCGCGAGGGGTATATAAGGGAGTAGGGCGAGCGGATGTTACTGAACCTATTGGTCCACCCATTTATCCAGATGATCCTCTAACTCTTTATCATAAAGGTCAATTACACGATGCACCTTTTATAACTGAAGTCACTGCTAAAACCCAGCTACGTATGGACGTGGAAGTCACAGACAGAAATGATTGGGTCCCGCAACCGGATGATCCCGAGTATTTGCCTTGTTATGATCCTAATGATCCTCATGCCAATCACGACGAACGCGGATGTGAAAAGCCATTTGTGGGAAATGAGGAAGGCCACTCGCGTCAATATACGCACTGGGCAACCATTGAGCTTGATACGGAAGGCATCCCAGAATTTCCTGATGGTACCGTGTTTGCCTCGGTAAAGCTGCGTTGTTCGTCAGGGAGGACGATATGGGTTCCCGCCCATGCATTTCCCACGCGCGAACTGGGTAAGAAAGCAACTTTTACGTTAAAGTTGAAAATAGATGAATTTATCAACCCTGATCCAGGAACAACACCTGAAGATGATTGGGGTGGTAATCCTTATCCTCCCGAGGCAATCCTTGATCATCCTACGGAAGTAGATCAAGTGATTTTAGAAGTTTCTACTTCGCTGATAACTGTGAATGAACGTGTAGCAAAAAAAGCTGAAGGCGAAATGTTGCCCTTGTTTCATAAAGCGCCAACGATGGATGGGAGAAAAGCCTCAAATAAAGCGGGAAGTACATTCCCACAACGGACTTTATTTATTCCAAACTCAAAAGTGGTGCATAGTGATAATGTCTATGAAAATCCCATTGCAGTTCAAGTAACAAGCAGCAATGAGCCTCTTATTACTTTGGGTGTCTCTGCATTGACTACTCTTCCTAGTTCAGGCTATCAGACCGTTGATCTTAGTACATTAGGTGAAATCGGTACTGTTGCACCTAAGCAATTAATAGTTCAACCGGTGGCTCCACGGCCCATGAAAGAAGCTTATCCTGCACCCGTTGAGCAGCAATTTTGGGTAGATACACGACCTTTAAATAGTAGTCAGGGGGCAAGCGAGCCTTTTGAATCTAGTTCATTAAGCAATACCTATTGGAGCAATCTATATGTTGAGTATCACACATTAACGAATGGTGGTTTTTTTGATTTACAAATTAGAATTTCAGACATTGCGATTCGTGCGGCGGGTCTTCCATTTAATACACTAGATAACTTGCTAGCGCAGGGAAAAGCAAAAGTTCAAGTATTTGATACTGCAGGCTATCCTTTTACACTGGTTTATTCAGGAAAAAATGAGCAAGGCGAAGTTCTTTTTACCTCACAAACTTCTCCTTCCATAAGAATAATTCCGGGAGAAATTCGTATTTCCATTACATATGGCAACATAAACTACTTAGTTTATAGTGGTGTGGGAGATTCTCAAACTTATTATCATGTTTCCTACCCTAATCGTAACTATATTCCACATGAAAGCCTATATGGCTTTACAACCACACAGCCGCTTGATGAAGTTAAAGTGCTAGAAGCGCGTAGTATTCATGATGATAAGATGATTGATCGTTTGCCGATTAAAGAACCTCTTGAAAGTAATCACACGCATTATTGGGTGAGTATTCCAGAGGCAGTTGAGCTACCCGCTAGTTATTTAATACCACTGGGTCAGGCACCTGTGCCCAATACCCTTTTGCAAAGCTATGAATCAGATTTACAAGTAGAGATGCGCATTTCTAGTAATATTTATTATATTGATGTAACTCCAATCGAGCTACCTGAACCTTATCTTAGCGCCTTAAAAACGAAAGGAGAATGTGAATTAAAGGTTCAGGGTATCATCAATAATGAGAATAAGGTATTTTTTGGAGAGCTCAGTTCTAGCAGTGGAGGTAAATTAATATTTAAGTTGAATGGTGTTTCATGGAGTGGCACAATGCCTTTTCTTATTACAAACATTCAACTATCGCATCATTTTCATAAGTCCCCTCAAGCAGAGGAGTATGTACCTAATAGTAAACTATCGCATTTGATTTACAATAGCACAGGAGATAAACATTATTACGGCTCTGCTTACCCTCAGTATAATAAAGATTTTAAACATAAAACGCATTTTATTTTTGGTCTAGCACGACCGCCAGCGGAAGAAGTATTAGCTGTGCAAGTGGTGAATAGTGAAACAGGAGAACATATATCCCAAGCACCGATTCTACCTGCCGTGGATAAAGAGACCTATACGCAACATTATGTGGTATTTGAAGATCTGGATAAAAGCCAAAATTATCATTTTCAATTAGTCGGTCCATCTGAAGTTCAGCCCTATCCTATTTTAGACACTGAATTTAGCCTTTTAGGTCAAAAGTTGGAAAAACTCACCCTGGCAGAGTCACGCTGGGATTTAGATGCCAAAATTACGAGCCAGATGTATTGGACACGTTATGATGAAAGCTGGATGGACTGGTGGGATGGAGATAAATATCGTTGGGAAGGTCAAAATACTATCGAAGTGGATTTTCCACATACCCCTGATCTACAAGGCGGTGAATTGGAATTTACAATTGACTATGAATTAGTTAGTAAAAATAATCAGAAAGAAAAGTTTACCAAAATAGAAAGCTTTCAATATGATGGTTCAAAGCGCACATTTAATTTATACAGCCCATACACCAGTTCAAAAAATGCCCCAGCCCAACTTGACAATATTTCTCATATCAAAGTGTGCAGGATTGTGAAGGGTGAAAAAGTGGTTGTTTATGACAGTGACATTGTTGAGAAAGGACGCCAGCATCTTTTATACCTAACGCCATTACCAGAAAATACGAAAAGTTTGGAATTTCAGTACCGTGCCAAAGAAAGCGGCACAACCGGTTTATGGCAAAAACTTCCTTTGCAGGTTGTTCCAGGTGCGGCATATTTGGATAGTGATACAGTGCCAATCGGTCATTATGAATACCAGCTGCGTGCGTACGATATGTATGATCAGATAGTCGATCTTGCAGATATGAGCCAAAAAGAAGTGGGAGCCGATGGTTGGGCACGAGGTGATTTTTTTGTAACCCGTGGTCAAGGTGTGGTAGTACCTGAGCCTGATTTAAGCACTGATACTATAAAACCCAAAGAAGCCTTTCAACATGATAGATGGGGTAATGAAACTCAATTTACAAATGTTCGTGATGCCACATTTAACCGCAAATTTAATCGTGATAATCAATTAGAAACGGAAGAAGGGCCGGGAATAACTATTATGGAGCCGGAGGAACATCTTACAGTACCGCCTCCTTCTCCAGTTAAATATGCTACAAAAATAATAGAAAATGAAACTCAGCTTACTTCATTGCCAGAAACATTGGTGCGGATATTCCAACCATCTATAAACGCGCAATTTACCAGTCCTAAGCTCATTCGTAAGGGTAATGCAAACCAAAATAGTGGTTTGCTTAAAGTAAAAGTGGATGGCTTAACTGATTTACCTTTCACATCCTATCAACTCGAAATTAAATGGATAACAAAAGATAAAAAACAAGGTGGAAAATTATTTAAATGGTCAGCACAAAAGGGGAATGATGCTACATATCAAGAATTTTGCCAAATTCCACTCAACATCATAGGCAATGAGTTTGATATTCCAAATGGGACCTTACTTTGGACATTAGAAGGTTATGTAGGGAATGAAAGCTATACACTTATACAAAATACTCCTGTGACGCATTACGCAAGAATAGAAAGCCAAGTGGGTAAAGGACAACCTATTGTTCATGAGCCATTGATAAGCGCAGCTCCACGTATAGCACTCTTTACCCAAAATTTCACTGCTGATAGTGAGCGTTCTGCAAAAGGAGTTCCCCCTAATCTCATTAGAGAAAACGTGCATCCCAGCATGGAAAGTTTTTATGATGCCAACGGCGCGCAAATTGGTATGCAAAAGCCGAGTGGAGCACAGTACTTAACAGTCGTCGATGTCGAAGAACAACCCTTGGTTGAATATGCTCCCGGATATTTAAAAAAAATAGATGAGCCCGATGTTTTTGGGGATGTCAAAAAAACTATTGATGCGCAGGGGCATGCAACGGAATTTGAGCATACCGTTGGAGGCCACCTTACTCAAATTATTCATCCTGATAACACGGCTGAACATCAGTTGAGGAACGCACAAGGTCAATTACTGCGGCACACAGATGCGGCAGGAAAAGCGCGTTATAGTCAACCCGGTTTAGATGATCGTGCGGTTGTTGATCGTGATTCCGATGATGTGATTCTGGTGTATACCTACCAACCGCAAACGGGCGAACTGATAAAAACAGGTTATGCAGATGGCACGAGCAATGAAGTTCAGAGGAATATTTGGGGTGTTGAAATTGGTGGTAAAGATCGAGGTAATGTTGTTTATATTGTCGAACATGATTTAGCGCAACAACCGACGATGCGCGTGAGTCACGTAAAGGACGCCGAACATGGCTATGATGACACTGGGAAACCTGTTCCAGGTCAAGAAATTGCCTATGCTTATCACACCGATGGTAAACTTTTTCAATTGTTGGATCGGGTTCGTAACGTACTCATCGAAACTCACCCTGAAATAGGTGGAGAAACTGAGCGTCGACGTGTGTTCACGGAACATGGAATTACCCAAGACTTAGTACTCAGCAAAAGGAATTTACTGGGTTGGGTGGGCGAGCAGTCTGATGTCTGTTTTGTGGTCATGAATTACTACGACATTAATGGCAACAAACGTGCCATGCAGATTAATAATTGTTTTAATCCTGAAACGGGTGAATCGCTACCTAATGAAGACCAAGAGCAGTTTTTTACCTTTGCCCCCGATGATAGTGTGGTTACCGCACGAGCCAGTCGAGGCCCAGACGGAAAATTGTCGTGGAATGAAAAAAACCACAACACCAGTGTAGCGGAAACAATTAAAGGGAATCGTTTCAGTCTGACTTTTTATCGTCGCTATCCAGAAAAAGTGGGGAAATATGTTACCGAAAATTATCTCTATACTCCCAACGGCGTACTTTCAGAAATTTACCGCAGTGATGATACTTGGAAAAAATATAAACATGATGTAGTTGGGCGTGTAAGAGGCGAAGAAAGTTTTGATTTTCATGGTGATGATGATTATGCCAGCATGCGTGATGTGACCGTGGCATTAAGCGATGGAGGACGCGCGCGGGTTATTACTGAGGTAGCGGATGGTCGAGAAACCACTATTGATCAAGATCTTGAAAACAGCTATGCATTAGATGGCACTTTAAAGCATGCGGAAATTACCGGCGATGGTCATAAGAACGAAATTATACGCACTCATACTTATTTTGATAGTCCTCAGGAAAGTACAGTCACTAATATACAAACTATTGATGGAACAGACCCTACTGAAGCGGTAGGGACTACCTATTATGGAAGCAATGGTGAACTGTTAAAATTTGAGAATAATAAGGACACCTCAGCCCGTAAAGAATTTGTAGCAAACTTTATGCGCCAGGTCCATTCGGTGAAAGAAAGAGGCGCTATAGAGGAAGAGAAATCTAAGCGGGTAGTTTATTCTTTTCTGGATGATAAAGGCCGAGAAATTGCTCGTTTCGAGCGCGATAAAGATAGAAAAGATTGGCCAGAAGAAGGGCTGTGGACATTCGATATGAGTAACCGTCCGAGCACGGTAGTCAATCCGCAAACCCAGCCGATGATGCAGACTGTTACTGAAGGCGCAACATTGATTGAGCTTGCGCAAGGCAATGAAGAATGGCTATGGTTACTAGAAGAGGCCAATCCAGGTTTAAGTCCGAGTACACCCTTACCCGCTGGCACGCAGGTGAAAATCCCCTATGGCCAAACCAGCAGCCGACTGAATGCTGAGCAGAGTAGTTGGTCGCAAGATGTTACTAGCATGGTAGGCAATACCATTCCGCAGGCACCGCTACCGTATATTCCACATCCGGATACTGAAGGGGGATTTAAAAACTATTTGCCGGTTATTGTGGGAGTGGCAGTGACTATAGCGGTTTATAAATTATTAGTTTATGCAACAGGAGGGGGAGGCAAAGCAGGAATATCACTGGCAAAAACAGCGGGCTCAGCGGCGATGACGGCACTGAGTTTTGCGGCAGGTAATACCGCCGCACAATTGACGGCTGATGAGATGGGCATGTTACCTGGCGGGGTTAGATGGAATCAAGTATGGAATGCTGCCGGGCTTGGTGCTGCATTGGGTGCAGCCCACTCAATCATTACATTACCAACGATGGAGAAGTTAGGACTTACTCGAAATGAGGCCGTTAATGCCGCCAGTGCCGCAGAGCTTAGCGGAACGTGGCTAGAGTCCGCCCAAGTCAGACAAATCGTAGCTTCTATTCAAAAAGCGGCAGTTACTCAAGCTACATTAGCTGCTTACAATGGTACTGCGGATATGCGTACGATTGTCTCCACGGTGCTTACGGCTGGTGTTACGGATAGTCTATTGGTACAAGCGGGATTTGATGGAAAAGGGAATGGGATCTTTGATTCTAATACATTGAATGTCACTATCGATGTTTTAGTCGGGGCTTTTGCAAATGCAGGACTTGCCACGCTTATGACAGGCCAACCTCTAAATGCACAACAAGTAGCGGCAGTGAGTGCAGGCCGGATTGCAGCGGAAGTTGCATTAGGCGGGTTAGATGTCAGTGAAGCATTGGCGAGAAGTGAGGTGGAGGGGCAACCCACTGCACAGCTGAAACAGGAGTTGGGTTTAGGTACAGATGAAAGTTTTTTACTGGACCAAAATCAAATAAAAGCAGCCCAGGCAGGAAGTCACCGAGCACGCGCTCCTGGACAAGCAATACCTAAGCTATCCAATGAGGGCGGTTATGGCCAAAGTGTCGAAGATGCCGTGCTAGAGCCTATTTCTGCGGTGAAGCCTACAAGAAGAGAACAAAAGTTATTGACCCGCCAATATGAGAATTCATTAAGGGATGCGCAATTTAAGAAAGGCAATGAAGGGCATACTGCGCAGATGTCGGTGAGCGAAGAGCTACCTTTATATGTATATCCTCAGCTACCCAGCAGGCTAAGTAGTAGTTATGCCGATGATAGGATGTATGAGGGCATATTTAACTCAGCAGGTACACGAGCAGGGCCTGGCAGGTTGGGCTCAGGATTGAGTTTCTGGGATAGTGAGAGTCTTTCCTTAGGAACAGAAGCGCCCTATCCTTATGAAGGGGTATTGAGTGATAATAACGTATGGGGAAGAAAACAGAATGCTAAACTCTCTAGCAGTGCAAATGGGTGGAGTGCACCTGACGAAATAGAACTCCCCAAAATGGACGTACTGACAGTCGTTGATTCAGGCTTGTATGATATGCATGCACGTGCAGGCAGCGTAGCTAATTCAAACGCATTTAAAGGCCGTATGGTAGGTGATGCGTTCGAGTATGCTTCTGGGACCTTGAAAGGAGCAAGCAAAGTCGCGGGTGCTGCAGGTAACATAGTTGCTGTTTTTGATGCAAATGATTTCTATAAAGATGGCGAATATTACAAAGGTAATGAGGCCATTGCCAGAGCCATAGGTGGAACTGTTGGAGGAAGCTTGGCAGTTGGTGTGTGCGGCTGGACTGGAGTAGGCGTAGTCCCAGGTGTTTTGTGGACGTGTGGAGTCGCGGGTTCGTGGATGGGGGATCTCGCAGGAGCGCAAGTATATCCATATATACATCCAGTAGTAAAATGGACGCACGAGCAGTACGCTGACTCGTTAGCGTCTATTGCGTCTCCTTCCCAAGCCCATATAGAGTTTCTAGAAAATCAGCGCATCATATTACCCCCTGATGTAGGTTCTACTCCGCCAGCGCCAGCATCACTAAATTGGTTATACAGATAAAGGAAGCTACTATGGATACTAAGTTAATGGCAGATATTGCGTTTTGTACGTTAGCACTTATTTTCTTTATATCTGGAGCAGTTTGCTTTTATTTTTATTACTATTATTTATGGAAATTTGAAAAAAAGCATGGGATTAAAATAAAGGGGCGTGGAATTTTCCTTATAGATAGAATCATATGCACGGGTATCTTAGGGCGACTAGCTATGCGTGGTCCAAATAAACCTATTCCCCCAGAGTACCTCGAACATAAGTATGCTATCCATTATATAAAACTACCTTATGAGGATATAAAGTCATTTAAAATATTCTGTTATGTATCCCTTATTGGTGTGATTTCTGCTCTACTGGCCGTTTTAGTAATTAAACTTTTCTTGGAATGAACAATTGATGAGTTAGATATTATATCAGCTTATATATTGCTTTTGGCAGGTCTTATTTTCTTGTTTGCATGTTTGATTATAGTTTATTTAGATCGTTTTTTCTTTCCGGCTTTTGAAAAACGATATAATTTGGATTGCAGACATTATGAAGGTTATTTCAACTCAAAAGACCATCTGAAATAAGAAGAGCAAAATCACATATTTTAGTAGTTCTAGCTCATCATTATATATCTCCTTATCGATCGACGTTGTAGTCGGGGCATTTTACAAATGAGGGAGTTGCCTCTTATGACAGGTCAACCCTAAATGTACAACAAGTAGCTGCGATAAGTGCAGGCCGGATTGCAGCGGAAGTTGCATTAGGCGGGTTAGATGTCAGTGAAGCTTTGGCGAGGGCATCTAACGGGGTCATATATGGAGTCAGCCTTTTTGCAAGAGCTAAACAGAAACTTATTCGGCTAATAGAAGTCAGTTGCAGTCATATATCCAGCATCACTCTTTTTGAGG
>JBIOEC010000005.1:0-13658 GCA_044445645.1 Gammaproteobacteria bacterium
ATGCGTTTACCCTGAGAGTTTTATTTATTAACGGAATTAAAACCTTTTAAAATATTAATATGGACTTGGGTGATAGGAATGCGTTTTTCTGAAGTGAGTCGTGCGCTATCAATATAATATCCAATTGCATTATGTTCACCATTTTTTAAAGCAACGAAGGCTACATATTGTTTAAACTTTGGAAGAGTGATGTTATCGATAATTATATTTAAGTCATCGCTAATTTCATATGGATAAATTAGCTCTACAAATAAGCTGGTATTTCTGTTATCTACGAAAAATATGTTTTCACCATCTGTGGCTTTTACTTTCTTTAATATTTCTTGCGCTTGTTCGGCCAATTCAGGCGTGGCAAACTCAATTAAAAAATCTCGCGACATGCGTGGATAAACCACCGTAAAATTATCAATTCCAATGGCGTGAAGAAATTGTTTGTGTTCTTTTAAACGCCAATAAAAAGTCAATTCCTCATGCGGTTGTTGACTTAAGCCGGTGGCCACAATTAAACGCACATTCGGTAATTGCTGTACCCTTGCTAAAATAGCATCATACAATTGGTAAATAGCTAAAATGGGATCTTGGTTTGCTGCGCAATACCATTCGGGATTTTTTAAATTTCCGGTATAGGCACCTGAATTAAATAAGTAGTGATGTTGTAGATGTGCGGCACTATTTAAAAACAATAAAGAAAAATCAGGCCTGGTTTTCTTCCACTCTTTTATAAATATATCGCTGAGCAATTTATCTAGAATCAGGGCTTTAGTAGCAACATTTTTTTTCAGCTCTGATAACCGTTTTCCATACCAAGTACAATCATTAATAGGTGTGTAATAAATAAGCGCGGTTAATAAGCTTATTAATGATTTTGTGGATAGTTTTCCTTGTGCATTATCATTAACCGCTTGCGAGATAGCTTGGGCAATATTTTTTATTAAAAAATTTCCGGCTGCTTGGGTTTTAGTCCAGGGATCGGGTATAAAAAATGCCGGATTTTTTAAGCGGTTATCTGCATTGAAAGGACTTACTGCACCGATGCGATAGCCTTGGTCTTCTAGTAATTCAAATATCTGGGTTAGTTCAGGTCGTTCGACTATGTCACCCAAACGGAAAACTTGATGCTCTGCATAGGTTTTTCCAGTATGGATAGTGACCCATTGAATCCAAGGTTCTAGTAAGGAGTATTCCTGTTCTGAAGTGGTTTCAATATAACCATATTCAGTAAATAATTTTTTGAAATTGGGCAAATAACCTAGTTGGATATATTTTTCAACGAATTTAAAGTTGAGCTCATTTAGTCCTAGAAGGATAGTGTGCATGATGAGTCCTTGATTATTTAAATATCATAAATAAAATATTTTAAATTGCTCGAGAAGGTCCGCTAAATCCTGCCAGTGGAATATTGCAATTACGTGCAAGTCCCATCACTTTAAATAACTCTCCCATTTCCGCTGGAGATGTTAATATCTGAATCTGATGTTTATTAGCCAGGCTCAGATCTGGGTTGCTTTGTAATATGTCTATCAATCCTGCATCTATTAAAAATCGAGCTTGTGAGACAAACCCTATTACCTCTAAATCATTAGCTTCTGCAATTTCTGCAACTGCAGTAAAATCCACATGCACGGTAATATCCTGCAATCCTGGATATAAAAAAGGATCCCCATGCGCGAATTGGCGGTAATAACACATAAGTGTTCCCATACTGCGATCGGGATGATAATATTCGCGACGTGGGAATCCATAATCAAAAAATAAAATTGTTCCTCGTTGCAAGATGCTAGATAATTTTTGGATCCATTCAGGCAGGCATATTTGTGCCTCACTAATATAGGGAACCGGCAGTTCTTGCGTTTCAATCCTTTGCAAATATTCTTGCATTCTCTCGTTGGCAGGATAATTTTTCCAGGTGAATACTTCATTATCCACTGCAATTCCACGTTCAAGTATCCCTTGCTCGGTAAGGATAAAGCATTCAGCAGGTAAGGCATCCATCACTTCGTTGGCTATAATAATCCCAGTAAATGTTTTGGGTAAATCCTCAAGCCAGATAATGTGCTGGCTTAAGTCTGGTAGTTCTTTTTGTATATATTCTTTTTGTCGTTTTCTTAGCGCTGGACTGATTTCATATATATAATAATTTTTAGGTATTTCAGGCAAGCTCTTTAGAAGCTCGACTGCGAGTTTGCCACTTCCTGCCCCCAGTTCCAAAATGTCGCCCCCGGTTTCTTCCAGTACTTGCCTGCAAGGGGTTGCTAGGCAATTGGCAAATAATGCTGATAACTCCGGTGCTGTAGTGAAATCACCCTCCCATCCAAAGATGGGGTGGTCTGCCATGTAATAACCGAGTTGTGGCGTGTATAATACTAATTGCATATATTCGGCAAAACTGATAACACCATTCTGTGCGGCTTGAATAATGTTTTTTATATGTGTGCATAACTGCTTGCTGCGCTCTAGTTGTTCTGGGGTAGGAATTGGAAGATGTTTTTGCATGCTAAGTTAATGAAATTTAATTAGTTAATTTATAATATACCCAAAGCATTTGATATTTTGGTATTATACTGCATCAGAAGCAAGGAGTTGAAATGATTTTTTCTCAAAAAAGCGTAGTAATAGCAGGGCTCTTGCGAGCATTTTTTGAGGAAAAATCATTTCAAATACGCCGCTTATCATGCAGTAGAATGCCGAAATATCAAACGCTTTGGGTATAGATATGCTAAAAGATGATACCAGCAAAGTCGTGTTAATTACAGGGGGTGCAAAGCGCATCGGAGCAGCAATAGTCCATGCATTTCACACTGCAGGCTGGCGAGTGGTTATCCATTATCATTCTGCTGCGACTGAAGCCCAATTGCTCTGCGCGCAGCTAAATGGAATAAAGGCACATTCCGTATACACTATTCAATTGGATCTTACCGACCATGCTAACTACGCAAAATTAATCAGCCAGACCGTTAACGTCTGGGGGCGTCTTGATGCTCTTATTAATAATGCCAGCAATTTTCTCCCCTCATACATCGGCTCTATTACCGCTGATCATTGGCAACACATTTTTTCGGTCAATGTGCATGCCCCCTTTTTCCTGTCTCAGGAAGCATTCTCATACTTAAGAGAATACAACGGCTCTATTGTTAATATTACTGACACCCATGCAGATGGACGTCCTATAAAAGACTATGCCGTGTATTCCATGTCAAAGGCCGCTCTGCTAATGCAAACTCAAGCGTTAGCACGTGAACTGGCTCCTTATGTACGCGTGAATGCTGTCGCACCGGGAATCAGTATGTGGGACAACCACATGAATGCAGGGAGCTCCTTGACTGTCCTGCAGGAAGAAATTCTGGAAAGAACTCCCCTAAAAAGGTCTGCGAATGAGAATGAAGTAGCCAAAGCTGTTATCTATCTCGTAAGTGATGCTTCTTATACTACGGGGAGCACTATTTATGTAGATGGCGGACGCTGCGTTTATAATTGATTTGAGTATTTATAATTCAAGTGCGGGTTTTAATGCTGACCTGAAGGGGCTGAGCGCTAGAATGCGCTCAGCCCTATTTCTTTAATCTAACTACTAATGTCCTAAGTGAATTGAGTGCGTAACATGTACTGCATTCACCTGAGGATTCGCTCCTCCGGTTACCCCACCACTAATAACTTCCCAGCTTCCGCCATTCCAGCGTGAAACGTTGTTTAATGTTGTAGGGAACGTTCCGCTAAAACTACCACCTGCATAGAGATACTCTCCATGAGAAGTTAGGTTATGGACAGGGCCGTTTATGCCCGAGTCTACTTGTTTCCAGAGCAGTCCATTTTGCATAGCTACGAATCTCAAACTGCTATTATTAAAGTCACCACCGATAAAGTAAGTACCGTTATGCACTGTAATATCACGAACGGTATTGTTAATGACTCTATCGCCATCTCTACTAGCTACGTGATGCCATCTGCGTTCTACACTGTTCCATTTAGCAACGTGATAGGCTCGTATCCGAGAGATGCCAGAAGATGCACGCGTGAAGGCTCCAGCAATCGCAAAATCAGCTGAGTCTCCGTGAATGCTATCCACTGCATGGTTTGTACCGTTTCTGAAAAAGAACCCGCCAAACACATGCCATTCCGATTCAGCTTGGTTCCAACCTGCTATATGACGCGCACGTAAACCGAACTCATCATCTACAAGTTTGAAATCACCACCCACACACAGTAGCTCACCACAATTCGCTACGGCATTAACGGGTCCATCTGTACCATTTCCATTGTCTTCACCCAGGGCGGTCCACGCAAACTCTTCAGACCACTGAGCAACATTTAGCGCTCGTTTTGCTGTATGAGAACGTCCATCACGACCATTCACCGTGTTGAATGAGCCACCGATAATTAGTTTGCTCACACTTGTGTCGTCCGCACGTGTTTCAACAGTCACTGCATTAACGTACCCATTGATCCCTGTTGGGAATCCATTTAAACCAGACCAATGAGAACCGCGCCAAACCGCTACTTTTTCGGTATTTGCTACGCTGCCACCGGCTGCAACAAAGTCACCCACAACTATCATATCTCCACGATAGTCTGTAATTCCGCGGCCAGGCCCTTGTAGACCTTGTCTGCTCGCATCAAAACCTAGGAAAGACCAAGTTGTTCCGTTCCATTTAGCAATGTTGCTTACAGGAAGGCTTGTATCATTAGCTGCAGTAAACGCACCTGTAGCATATAGGTTTACTTCTTTGGCCAGCTGGAATGAAGCGGTAAATAGACCTTTTAACTCATCTCCATCTTCAATATCTAGGTAGACTTCTCCAGGGATAACTAAAGGGTTCTCTTGAGTATTTTCACTCTTTATTACTACTCGGCAAGATCTTCCAGGCTCAATAGGTCTATCTACATGGCATGTGGAACGATATACACAATCTGGACTTCTTGGGTGACACCATCTCACTTCACGAGCTAAATTGCTTGAGAATCTAACATCTTTCAAGAATAGATCGGTTGCATCTTCACCACCGTCAGTATTATTGATGATATCAATGGACTGATACTGAAGATGCTGATACCGTTCATGGGATGGAACAACACTAATTTCATTTAGTATTATTCTTTCTTCAGCATGTCCATTTATTCCACTAGCAACAAAACTACTGTCTGCTGTCAGCGTTTGCTCAGAATCTAAAAGGCTAGTGAAGATCACATTACAGAATTCATCACGCTCCAGTTTAATATTCAGCGGATAGCCAGGGCATGCTGATGCATCAAAGGTTACCCCAGGAAGTGCTGGTTCTATGGCAAATTCAATGTCCTGCCATGTAAAATTACCCAAGTTCTTCACTTCCACAATTACATTTGTATCATTCACACCTACAACATCGTCGTCTGTTGGGATGCGAATGGGTTTGCCATGGTTGATCTGTGCGTGAATTTCTTCCACAACCACAGTTCCCTGCGCGACTTGCCGTCTACCGCCATCAACATGGTAAGTTAGCAAGACTCTTCCTGGATGTTGATCCGGCAGATAAGCATCTCTGTCAGCTTCAAAATTAATACCACATTCTCTTCCAGGGCGTACATACCAAATTCCGCCTCTAACCTCACAATCATCTGGATCAATTGCCGTATCCAAGACTGTTACGCCATCAACATCACGCAAGTCGACGTCAGTAATTCTTATCGTTTCTGTAGTGGTATTGCGGACAAATAATTCGCGTATACCAGGTTCAAAGAATGTGATACCGCCGTCTCTCAGCACCAAATCAAAGTCATGGTGACGACGCTCAATTCTAATGAATCCCTCAACTTCGTTGGTGTTAGTTCCTGCAAAGAAAACAGGGGTAGGAGCTGGTAATGAAGCACCGCTCTTAGCTGTTAACTCAATAGTGCAAGAAGAAAGTGGCGCAACGGCAACACAATCTGCAACACTGTAAGGTTCTAATAGGGCCGCTATACCATCAGTAAATTCGGGAATTATGTTATGTGCTGTTTTATGTGTTGAATCATTGCGGATAATAAAATCATATGGTACCCCAGGACGCATCGTTGCAGTGTGTGGAGGTCTGGTATGAGCACCTGGTTTTTCTAGGGTGATATGAATACCTTCGCCTTCAGGGATTTTTTCAATATTTAATGAATTTTTTTGTAGTGGGGCATCACAAGATCCTACATAATCTCTATCTGTGCAGATCTTAGGTGCGCATCCTTTTAAATCGCCATCAGGACCTTCTTTACATTCTTCTCTGTGACGGTTAGTGATTCTATCAGCATCTACGCATAACAAGAGTTCACAAGAAATACTGTGTTGGTCTCCTAGTTCAGTAGTGCCTTTACAGATTCCTGGTGCAGTAAGGTCTACAGTTAAAGCTCCACAAGACTCTACGCAATGCTCTGCACCCTCTTCTGTATTTATGCATATTTGCTCAACGCCTTCTATGACTTCTTTGCCATGTATAAAAGAGACTTCGGCAGTTATTTCCGAAGGTTGAGGCGCACTATAAATAACCTCATATTTAATAATCCCGTGGCGACCTTCAACGATTTCATGAAAAGTATCGGTTGGGAGAATTTCAAAGATTCTGGCTTGTGCTGCAGGAAAAGATAAGAGTAATCCCGCAGCTATTAATGTATTTATGAAAAATTTGTTCATATTTTATCCTTAAAATAGATCAATTGAATAAGTAGGTTAATCCTAGTATTACTTCATTAGTAGGTGTACTTGACCTTTCTAATGTGTCATCTGAATCAGCCATGGGATACTCATCATCAGCAGCTAATTTCACTTGGCCTAAGTCTGTAAATTGGTAACCTAAACCTAGTCGTAGTTGCTCAGCCAAACTCACTTCAAGACCCAACCCAAATGAATAACTAAAAGAATTAGAGGTATGACTTCCGAACGATGGGCCAGGAGCGACAACGCCATCATTGTTATCAGAATCATAATCACTGGCTTTATTTTGTGACCAACCTATTGCACCTAATGCATAAGCAGAAAAGTATCGATTAAGTCCCAGTAAAAATTTATTTTCCCACATTAAACGCTGATTCTGTACACTATATTTAAAAGATCTATCAGCTATGTCTGGAAGGCCTAATCTATAATCTATGCCATTCACCTCAAATTCAGTTGGTCGATAATAGGCTGCACCTGTTTGCCAACGGCATCTACCATTCTCTGATAGTGGTATCTCTACACCGGCAAAAAGTCCCCAAACAAATTGAGTATCATTATTATCTGTATATTCAAATCTATCTTCGGGATATTGAATGGCAATGTCTTGATCGTGACCAATTTGCGCATCGTCAATACCAACTCTAGCTGCAATCACTGGGACTATACCATCAAGATCAAAGAAGCTATCATCGTCATCATCTTCACTTCTGTAGGATTCTACTTCTACAGAAGTATTTTCCTCACCATAGCCGACTGCATTAACTTCCACGTAATTGACTTGTGAAGTTGGGGTTGTATTTGAGTCTAGAGCCACATCAACTTTGGCACCGCCATGTGCGTTTACGTCTACAGTGCTCGTTTCTGTGGTTGCGGTGTCTGAAGAGCCCACCTCAATTTGTACGGGACTATTACCTATAGCATTTAAAGAAACTCGATCTTTTTTAGTTCTAGTTCCAGAAGCTGATGTGTTTTTAACGCCATCGACTTCCACTTCAATTTTTTCACTGGAGTCTATTTTTGAACGAGTAGAGGAGAGCGAAAGTTTAGAGGCTTTATCACTTTGCACGGTATTTGTTTCATTTCCATCCACCAGCACCTTTACTGAACCACTTTCAGCTCGGTCAACCACCACGCCAGCGAAACCGCTTGCTGTAAATACACAGCCCAAACTTAAAATACTAATTTGTTGCCATAATTTCATAGTTCTAGTCCCTTGAGTAAGACAATTAAAATACAAATGCCAGTGAGCACCATTGATCCTTGGCTATTCTTCCATAAAAAACAACTTTTTAAAACAGTTTTCTTTCTATCCCAATGAAAACTTTTATTATTACCTAACTAAGCTAGTACTACAAAGTACTTATTTATTTAGAAACTTACAAAATAAATCAAATTTATTTTAGTCTCTATAAAAAATCCCGCAATTGCTCGCGGGATTTAATGCCAGTTATTTATGATTTTCTAAAGTGAGCGAATGTGCCACTAGCATATTTTTAACTCTAGCTAAATGTTTATCTACTGCACCACGATCAAAGGTTGAGGTCACACCACCCTCAATTTCTTTCCATTGACCAACTCCAGTCCAGTACCCAATGTTATTGAATATGCCTGCACCAAAATTACCACCTGCATAGAGGCGATCACCATGAGAAAGCAAGTTAAAAACTGTACCGTCAATCTGTCCGCCGGCTGTTTGCCAGTAATCATCACCATTCAGGAAGGCAACATATTGAGGCGCGCCACCTTTTTTAAAGCTACCGGCTATATATAGGGTTTGGTTGAAAGACGTAATATCATGCACAGTATTATTAATTGACTCTTGATTTTCCCCTACAGCAGCCCATTTTGCGCCATTCCATACTGCAACATGACTTGTCCGAGTAAAGGGTGGAAGAGGAATTGGGAATACGCTGTGGTTTCCTAATGCAAAGGTAAATGCTCCAGCTGCATACAAATTATTATCTCCTGCTGTATGCAATGCATAGGCGGTTCTATTCAGACCATTGAAGAATCTAGATTTACCCTTCAAGTTTTCCCACTCACCATCAACAAACCCAGCAATGTTATTAGCTCTTATTTCAAAACCACGTTCTGGAACGCCCGCTCTGCTGAAATCGCCTGCTACATATAGCCCTTGATTATAATTTGCTAAATCATAAACGGGTCCATTAGTACCGTTATCGTTGCGGTCATTTAAGGGTCTCCACATACTTCCATTCCAGTTGGCTACATGTCTGGCATGCTGCCCACCTATTGATGTGAAATTACCCCCAGCCGTTAATATTTGAGTATTCGAAGCAGTATCAGTGGTTATGTGCAGCGTGTTTACTGCGCGATTAGGTCCAACATTATGCCCTAAACCTAATTGCGACCACTTGTGACCATTCCATCTAGCAATATTTTTTGTATTAGGTGCAAATCCTGCGTTTGCGTATCGACCTGCCGTAACCATATCTCCGTTATAAACAATTAGAGCACGGCCTTCACCATAACGTAAACCTTCTCCAAGATTAGACCACTGGGTGCCATTCCATTTAGCGATATTGTTGGCATCTATTTTGTTATGGCCGGCTTTATTAAAGAAGCCAGTTACATATAAGCTATTTTCTCTTTTAGCTCTAAATTCTTTGTGCCACTCTTCATTGTTCTTGTGGTCTGCGCTGGCTACAGTCACATTAATCGTACCGTCTTTCACTTCAAGTCCAGTGCTAGAACAACAGTCTGAATTTATGCTCTTAATCCAGATAGAGCAAGATTTGTTGGGATCCACAGGCTCATCAATCTCACATGTAGAACGATATGCACAGGTAAGGTCCTCAGATTTACACCATATAACCTGGTCATTTAAGCTTTCTGACCATTTTACATTTTTTAAACGTACTGGGCCTTCAGCAAAATTATTACTTACCACAATCTTTTGATATTGCAGATGTTGCTCGTCTGCTCCACCTAAAGTAATAGTCACGTCACCCACATGCACTTCTTGTGTAGTTGGATCGGGATAAATGTTAGAACCTGAAGCGGAAAGCACACCGGTTCCAGCTGCATCAGAATGAATGGTTTCGAATAAAACCGTACAGAAGTCACCTGGTAATATTTCACCAACCCCATATTTACAAGCATGAGATATAACCGGTTCTTTTAGGTGCTCAATCTGGCCTTCAAAAGTAATTAATGGGTTTCTCCAAGCAAATGGACCTGTATTACGAACAATTACTTCTTTTTTGCCGGATATATCATAGCCACCCGATGGAACTTGAATGGGCTTGCCGCGGTTGATTACAACTGAAACTTTATCAGCATTTATACAACCTTCAGCTGTTTTGCCTTCACCACCAACCTGCGAATGATATCTTATAAATATTTCACCATCTGCATCTGTGGTGTTATGCGCACTCGCGCCAGCTTCTATAGGTAGAGTACAGCTATTATCTGGAGAAGCAGGAACTGTCCAGTTACCATTACTATATTGACATTGGCCTTTGGTGAATTTTCTAGGTGTTCCCACTCTAACATCATCAATTCCATCAAAAGTAACATCGTCTGAATCGAAGGTAATCGCGCTAGCGCTTAAATTTGTTAATAAGAGTCCTTGATTGCCTACTCTGCTCAGAGTAAAGCAAGAATCATCTCCTTCACCAATGATTAAATGATGACCTTCGTGTATTCCCAACTCTCCTTGCTCGGTATTGGTATTGCAACCTTCAAAATCGATGGCTTGCGCAGGAACAGCTTTGGATCCAATCGCTGTGGTAGTGATAGTACAGGTTTGTTTGGGTGCTAATGGGTTTGATTCGCAATTATTAGTTACTTCAATTGCATGTTCGAGTTCCATTGAATAGAATTTAACACTAATATCCTTCGCATTATATTTGGAAATATTTAAAATTTTCCAATCATGATGTTGGCCAGGTTCTAATGTCACATGATGTGGAGGAACTATAGCAATCCTTGCTTCTCGTCCACCACAAAATCCTGGTATTTCTTCATCTGCTACAGTAGAAGCAAAAGTATAATTTAATGGAAGAAAACTCAGCAATACCAGAGATTTTAGAAAATGGGATTTGGAAAATTTAGAAAAATTTTTCATACATTCGTCCTTTTGATTAAGTAAATAACTCAGTTTTCCCAAGTTATTAATGCTAATTCTTCCATAAAAAAAACATTTTTTAAATGGTTTTTTTAAATTTATGAAAAAAATTTTAGTATATTATGTACGCTGCTCAATAATTGTCAAGTTTGTAAAAAAAATTCATATACTATCTAACTAATTTTCACACTTAACGATTACGGACCATGACGACACCTACTTCATCTGCATCACTCAGCGCTCCAGGCTTATTAATTTTTAGGGTAACTTGGCTAATGGGGAACTCTTTAAACAACTGTTGCGCCAAACCCTCTGACAGAGACTCAACTAACTCATGTCTAATTTCGTTTAAATATTTTTTTATGCACTCAGATACTTGAACATAATCCACAGTGAGCTGGATATTATCACTCTTTGCCGCCTCGCGATAGTCCACGTGCATATCTACGTCGATAATAACGGTTTGTTTCACTTCTTTTTCCCACGGCAAACAACCAATGATGGTTTGCAACTTTAGCCCGTGAATAAAGATGATATCTGTATTCATATTGCTGTGAGCACCTCTATATTATATAGAATCATGTATTGTATACTAATCCTTACCGCGCTAGCATATACAGGATGAAAAAGTCTTTAAATATCTTCCTGGAAACTAAACTGCTTGAACAGCAACAACAGCATTTATTTCGCTATTTTCATGCCAGACAAAATACCTTTACCTCAACTGCACAATATGAAAATAAAGAATATCTGGCATTCACCAATAATGATTATTTAGGCTTATCTCACCATCCAGCAATAAAAAATGCTGCGCAACATGCTATGGAGCAATATGGTGTAGGTAGCACAGCTGCGCATTCCATTGGCGGTCATTGTCATGCACATGACGAATTAGAACAGGCATTGGCACAGTCGACACAGCGGGAAAGTGCTCTGGTATTTTCTACCGGTTACATGACAAATTTAGGCGTAATAAGTGCTTTAGTGAATGCAGAAGATCGGGTATTTGCTGATAGACTAGTACATGCATCCATTATTGATGGTGCTCATTTAAGTTGCGCTCCATTAATTCGCTACCACCATAATAATATTTCGCATTTAAAATTAAAATTGGCGCGTTATGATCAAGGCCATAAATTAATTGTCAGCGAAAGCGTATTTAGTATGGATGGTGATATTGCTCCTTTGCATGAATTAATTGCAGTTGCACAGGAGCATCAAGCTTGGTTAATGATCGATGATGCACATGGCTTTGGTGTGTTAGGTAAACAGGGTGGAGGATGTTGCGAGCAATTTAATTTAACCGCAGATGATGTGCCTATCCTAGTGGGTACTTTGAGCAAAGCCATTGGTTGCTTTGGTGGTTTTGTTGCTGGCAGCAAGACATTAATTGAAAGTGTAAGACAATTTGCCCGTCCTTATTTATTTACCACTGCGCTTCCTCCTTTACTAGCGCAAGCCGGTTTAACCAGTTTGGAGATCGTTAAAACTGAAACCTGGCGTCGCGAATACTTGCAAGATTTAATTGCGTATTTTCGCACACGAGCTGCCGAGTTAAATTTCCCATTAATGCCTTCTAATACTCCTATCCAACCCATTGTCTTGGGAGATAATGAAAAAGTAATGAAAATACAAAATCATTTGCGCGAACGAGGAATTTTAGTGGCTGCCATACGTCCACCCACCGTACCGGCCCAAACCGCGCGCTTACGCATAAGTTTAAATGTAGGCCATAGTAAGCAAGATATTGATCGATTAATTGATGCCTTGAAAAAAGAAGAAGACTAAGGGAGGATGCAGGCTTATAAAAAAAGCAGCGGTGATTTTGATGATCTGCTAGGCTAACAGGAAATCTGTTCGTCTCCCCCACCAAGGGAGAGACGAACAGGGATTATTTCAGCAACTTTCTTGCACGTTCAAGCGCAGCAATTTGCGCCAGTGCTTGAGCTAACTCAGCACGCACCACGGCATAATCAATATCGGAGTTTTGATTAGAGAGCAATTGCTCTGCGCGTGCTTTTGCGGCCACTGCAGAGGCTTCATCTACATTTTCTGCACGTGCTGCACTATCAGCAAGGATAATAATCAGTTGTGGCTGTACTTCAACGATGCCACCAGAAACATAAAAAACTAATTCTGATGTATCTTCCTGGTGCAAACGTACTTGTCCAGGCTTCAAATCCGCCAACATCGGTGCGTGATTAGGCAAAATACCTAATTCACCCAGTGCTGCAGTGACAACGACTAACGTTGCTTTACCTTCATACAAGTTTTTTTCAGCACTGATGATTTTGACTTGAATTGTGGACATGAATTTTACCTTTCATCCTATACTAATTTTTTAGCTTTCTCTTCAGCTTCTTCAATCGAGCCTACCATATAAAATGCTTGCTCAGGTAGATGATCGTATTGACCTTCAGCAATCGCTTTAAAGCCTGCAATGGTGTCTTTCAACGATACATACTTACCTGGTGAACCCGTAAATACTTCCGCTACGAAGAATGGTTGTGATAAGAAACGTTGCATTTTACGAGCACGAGATACCGTCAGTTTATCTTCTTCTGACAATTCATCCATACCTAAAATAGCAATAATATCTTTCAATTCTTTATAACGTTGCAAAGTGCCCTGTACTTTACGCGCCACTTCATAATGTTCTTGTCCCACAACTAAAGGATCTAATTGACGGCTAGTAGAATCCAGTGGATCAACTGCAGGATAAATACCTAACTCGGCAATTTGTCGTGATAATACAACTGTTGCATCTAAATGCGCAAAGGTGGTTGCAGGCGATGGATCGGTTAAATCATCGGCTGGAACATATACCGCTTGAATAGACGTAATAGAGCCAGTTTTAGTGGAGGTAATCCGCTCTTGCAGTACACCCATTTCTTCTGCCAAAGTGGGTTGGTAACC
>JBIOEC010000006.1:0-13532 GCA_044445645.1 Gammaproteobacteria bacterium
ATGCATTTATTTATTTATCAGATAAAAATGAAGAAAAAGAAAAGATTACCTATTTGCAACTTGATACAAAAGCACGCGCAATAGCCGCGTATTTACAACAGCATGCACAACCCGGAGATAGAATTGTACTTTGTTACCTGCCAGGTATAGAGTTTATTTCTGCATTTTTGGCTTGCCTATATGCGGGAATGATTGCGGTACCTGCTTATCCTTTGCGCAACAATCATCACGCGCAGCGCTTAATGACTATTTTAAATGATTGCCATCCTAAACTTATATTAGGCACTAAAGAAAGTTTGTTGCTCATGCAACAGCAGACGGATTTCGCTGCGTGTCAGTTTGTTTACAGCGAGGATATTCCTGATGAATTAGCATTAGAACATCGTAAAGTTATTCTCAAAGCCAACGATATCGCATTTTTGCAATATACCTCAGGTTCAACGGGACATCCCAAAGGAGTAATGGTTACGCATGGTAATTTAATGCATAACGAAAAATGTATAACTTATGGTACGGGATTATCAGCGGATAAAAAAATTCTCTCCTGGATGCCATTCCAACATGATTTTGGTCTGATTGGTAACGTCCTGCAATCCATTTATATTGGTAGCCAGACTATTTTATTATCTCCCACTATTTTGACAGAAAACCCCTTAGCCTGGTTGCAAGCAATTACAAAATATAAACCTTACTACAGTGGTGGACCCAATTTTGCTTATGAGACATGCATAAAAAGAATTAATGAAAGTGAGCTGGAAAGCCTGGATTTAAGCTGTTGGGACTATGCTCTTTGCGCTGCTGAACCGATTCGTGCAGAAACTCTACAACGCTTCACAGATAAATTTAAGGTTTGCGGTTTTCGTGCTCAAGCTTTTGCTCCTGCTTATGGCTTGGCGGAAAGCACTTTATGCGTATCAACTAAACGACCCCAACAAGAATATAAAATATTAGCTGTTTCTAGTAAACAACTCGCGCAAGGAAAAATTATTCCTACCAATCAAGCTGAAAGTAATATTTTGGTGGTGGGTTGTGGAGATATTTATCTAAAACACGAAGTGCTCATAGTCGATCCGCAAACGAGAATGGAAGCTGCTAGCGATCAAATAGGTGAAGTTTGGATCAAAAGTAAAAGTGTCGCAGCCGGTTATTGGCAAAAAGAGCAGGAAACTAGCGAAACATTTCAAGCTAAATTGATAGACGGACGTGGACCTTATTTGCGGACTGGAGATCTTGGGTTTATTCAACATAAAGAATTGTTTATTACTGGTCGACTAAAAGATTTAATTATTCAAAATGGTCGCAATATTTATCCCCAAGATATTGAGACTGCCACAGAAAATTCGCATCCTGCTATTCGTCATGGATGTACTGCGGCTTTTTCAGTCGAAGTGCATGGACAAGAACAAATAATAGTGGTGGCTGAAGTAGAAAGAACATATCGCAAGATCGATTTTGCCCCCGTGTTTTTAGCAATTAGACAAGCGCTCAATAACACATTTGAAGTAACACCCTATAGCATCCAACTATTAGTTCCTGCAAAAGCCTTGCGGACCACCAGCGGGAAAATTCAACGTCGTGCGACTCGAGAACTTTATTTAACAGGAAAATTAGAAATCTTAGCCAGTGATAATTTATCCGTGGCACAGTTGCATGTAACTGAATTAACTAAAGACCAAATTGAACAAGATATTAGCAGGCTCTTGGCTAAAATATTAGCGATGGACCAAGTGGATAAGAACTTATCGTTTTCTTTACTGGGCGGAACCTCATTGCATGCAGTTTTATTTCATGAGCAACTGCAGAAATATGTTGGCTCTAATTTGGAGCTGTCCGCCAGCATTGCATTTGATTATCCTACCATCACTTCTTTGGCTGATTTTTTGTATGAGCAATTGAGTGGGGAATTAACAGCTGAGCAATCCACAGCGATGCCAATATTTAAGCAAGAACCAATTGCAATTATCGGCGTGGCATGCCGTTTTCCGGGCAAAGCAGATTCTCCGGAAGGCTTTTGGCAATTGTTACAACAAGGACGAGAAGCCGTCAGTCTCATTCCTGCTAGTCGCTGGAATATAGATGGCTATTATGATGCCACGGATGAAGACATTGATAAAACACCCATTCGTCATGGCGCATTTATTGAGGATATTGATCTCTTCGATGCTAATTTTTTTAATATTAGTCCACGCGAAGCAGAAAGCATGGATCCACAACAGAGAATTTTATTAGAAACCGTATGGCATGCATTAGAATCTGCTGGGATAGAACCATCGAACTTAAAAAACACCTCTGCGAGCGTATTTATAGGAGCGACTAACCACGAATATGAAGATTTACTGCTAAAACAAAATGAACACAATAGCTATATTGCAACTGGAAATAATTTAAGTGTATTGGCAGGCCGAGTAGCCTATACATTGGGTCTAGAAGGGACCTGTTTAACTGTAGACACCGCATGTTCATCCTCATTAGTTGCTATACATGAAGCGTGTAATAGTTTACAGCTCGGGGAAACAAATTTAGCTATTGTAGGCGCTGTTAATGCATTATTATCACCTGATGGATTTATTAATTTAGCCAGAGCAAACATGCTAGCCGTTGACGGACATTGCAAAGTATTTGCTGACAATGCCGACGGTTATGTGCGCGGAGAAGGATGCGGGGTTATCATTCTGAAACGTCTTTCTGAAGCTAAAAAGGATCATGACAACATTCTGGCAGTAATCAAAAGTGTAGTTGTCAATCAAGATGGGGCTAGCAGTGGACTTACGGTTCCCAATGGAGTTGCCCAAGAAAAATTATTACGTCAAGCACTGATGCAAGCGGGTTTGCAACCGGCAGATATAGATTATTTAGAAGCGCATGGCACAGGCACCAAATTGGGTGATCCTATGGAAACGCATGCTATTAGTGAGGTGTACCATAATAGTCATGCTCAAGAAATGCCTCTTGTCATTGGTAGTGTTAAAGGTAATATCGGTCATTTAGAAGCCGCAGCAGGAATGGCCGGGTTGATAAAAGTTATTTTAAGCTTGCAAAATGAAATGATTCCGGGACAATTACACGCGCAGAAAATCAATCCAAACATCAATTTAACGGTTATTCCCGCAAAAATTCCTCAGCAGATACTCTCATGGAAAAAAAGCGCGAGACTGCGTAGAGCTGGCATTAGCAGTTTTGGTTTTAGTGGCACGAACGCACATATCATTCTCGAAGAAGCCCCTGAGCAAGACCCTAGCACTCTAAGGCCAGCATTACCCAAGACGATATTCAACCGTCAACGCTATTGGTCAGCAGCACTCGATGAGGCGTTAGCCAAACAATGGGCCTTGTCGCCGGAGTGGTTTTTTAACAAAGAGCGAGTGGTGCAGCCCTTAGGCGAGGGGGGCAAGAAACACGCTATCGAGAACTGCGTTTTATTAACCAACAGCAGCGTAGACCCCGCTTGGGTCAATCACGTGGCTGAAGCTTTGCAAAACAGCGGAATTGCGAGTGATAGCATTGACGAAGAAGAGTTAAGCGCTTACCTACAAACCCACCGTGGCTGCTGTGTCATTGATGTGAGCAGTGCGAGTTATTTAACCTCTGGGCTAGACGATGCTTTAATTCAAACCGAACATTTATTCCAACGCTATCAAGGTTGGATGAAGCAAGCGACACAGATTGCACGGTGGGTGATAGTCAATCCTGGGGCTGTGGCGGCGGTTGAGCGCGAGGTTTTATTTAACATCAGTCAGATTTTAAATTGGGAATATGATTTTACGACGGTTTATATTGAGCTAGCGCGTAAAGCTTCCTTGACCTTGCTAGGAGAAGAGCTGGCGCGGGGCGAAGAGCCGGTAGTGTATTTAGGCGAGCGTCGCGAAGTTGAGCGGGTGGTACGCGCGGATGCAACGGCGCTCTTGTCACGCATGACGGGCAAGTTAGAGCCGGATGAAGAGGGGACTTATTTAATCACCGGCGGCTTAGGGGGTTTAGGCTTTGCTTTGCTACAGGAGTTAGTGGCAGCGGGTTTAAAACAGATAGTGCTGTGTTCACGGCATGCCCCAGAAGAGGTACAGCAAGCTGAAATAGCGCAGCTCAATGTACGATACGCTGCACAAATAAGCCATATCACGTTAGACATCAGTGATAAAGCGGCTGTTCAAGCGTGGTTAGCGGGTATAAATGGCTTAAAAGGGATATTCCACTTAGCGGGCGTTGAGGCGAATGCAGCGTTTGAGGAATATACGCCAGAGCAGCTCGAAAACATACTCAAACCGAAACTGGGGGCGTGGAATTTACATGAGCTGACGCGGGATATTTCGCTTAAATATTTTGTTTTATTTTCTTCAGGCGCCTCATTTATGGGGTCGCTTCGTCAAGGCGCGTATGTGATAGCGAATGGCTATTTAGATGCATTGGCACAGGAGCGCAAAGAGAAGCAGTTGCCGGTAACGCACATTCAGTGGGGGCCTTGGCAAGGTGCAGGGATGGCGATGAATGATAGTGAGATTGCCAAAGCGAGTGCTGATTTTATTGATTTAGCTAAAGGGATGCATTTACTCAAACAGTTATTGTGTATGGATAGTTTGACAGGGCTTGGTGTTATTCCGCCTAAGTACGCGGAGTTTAGGCTAGTATTTCATAAACATTTACCGGGTTATTTGCGGTCACTTTTCATCTCTTCGAATACACCCAGTGTCCAAGGTGTTTTCTTGCCACAGTATGATGGAAGTCCCGCAGAGCGCCGCCTGGGATTGCTTCAAGGGTTAGTTGAAGAGCAGCTTCGAGAGGTTTTACATCTGAGTACTGAGCCTTTAGACAAAGAGCAAGGCTTTTTCGAGAGGGGGATGGACTCGCTGATGGCGGTAGAGCTTTATAACCGCTTACAAAATGCCTTAGGCTCAGGGGTAGCCTTAAGACCGATGATGGTATTTGACTATCCGAGCGTTGAAAAGCTCACAGGCTATTTGCACGACACTCTAGAGGGCATATCCAAGCAAATCTACATGACGGGCACGCACTATGAGCACGAGCCGATTGCGGTAATCGGATTTGACGTGCGTTTCCCTGGGGGCGCGAATGACAGTGAGTTATTGTGGGAGCATTTATTAGCCGGTCAAGATGCGACGCGTTTGGCCGATAAGCGTCGTTGGGACAGTGAGCGTTATCCTTACCGTGTAGGCTTTGTGGATGATATTGATGCTTTTGATGCGGACTTTTTCAATATATCGGCACGCGAGGCCGAGCAATTAGATCCGCAACAACGGATGTTGTTAGAAGTCACCTGGCATGCGTTAGAGGCGAGTGGTATTAACCCTAGAGATTTAAAAGAAACAGATACCGGAGTATTTTTGGGCATCAGCCAAAGTGATTATGGCGTGATGTTAGCCAAGACGGGGGATAAGGATTTTTATCAAGCCACCGGGAATGCACTCAACGCGGCAGCGGGACGGTTAGCGTACACGTTGGGGTTGCAAGGCCCGTGTTTAGCGATCGATACGGCGTGCTCTTCATCGTTAGTGGCGTTACATGAGGCGTGTCGGAGCTTAGAGAACCATGAAACAGGCTTGGCTATTGCGGCAGGTGTGAATGCGGTGTTGGCCCCGGAAACCTTTGAGGTGATGATACACGGCAATATGTTATCGGAGGACGGCGCGTGCAAGACGTTTGATAAAGACGCGAATGGCTACGTACGTGGCGAAGGCTGCGGGGTGGTGGTAGTTAAACGTTTGAGTGATGCGCTACGGGATAACAATAAGATTTATGCCTTAATCAAAGGCAGCGCCGTAAATCAAGATGGCGCGAGCAGTGGGCTAACGGTGCCGAATGGTTTAGCACAAGAGAAAGTATTAGCGCAAGCCTTAGCGAATGCGAACGTTCAAGCGAGTGATGTGGATTATATTGAGGCACATGGCACGGGTACCCCGCTAGGCGATCCGATTGAAATAGGGGCGATTAAAACGATTTATGGCCAGGACCGCACCTCAATATTAACGATAGGGACCATTAAGACCAATATTGGCCATTTAGAGTCAGCGGCAGGGATAGCGGGAGTGATTAAGACGATTCTGGCGTTGCAGCATGAAGCGATACCTAAGCACTTGCATTTTAAAGAAATCAATCCAGCGATCCACTTAGAAGATATCCCGGCACAATTGCCGTTGCAAACGATAGAGTGGAAGAAGCAAGCCAACAAAACCAGACGCGCCGGGATCAGCAGCTTCGGTTTCAGTGGCACGAATGCGCATCTCATTCTCGAAGAAGCGCCCGAGCAAGACCCGATCACTCTAAGGCCAGCATTACCTAAGACAGTGTTCAACCGCCAGCTCTATTGGTTCAAGTCTAGCCCTCAAATACCGTTATGCGATGCACCGGATGGACATCCCTTCTTACAACATAAAGTAGATTTGCCTGAGAGCCAGGAACTCTATTTTGAGAGCGAGATTAGCACAGCTTACCCTGAGTTTATTGCCGATCATTTAATTTATGATTACCCGGTAGTGGCAGGTGCGGATTACTTATCCTTAGCGCTGACATTGGCCCAAAATTATTTAGATGCACGGTATATTGAGTTGAGCCAGGTGGAGTTTATTGAGGCGTTGGTATTGAGCGGTGCCTCTACTCGCTTGTTAGTAAAAGTCAGTGCCGATGAAGACAACCGTAAAAAGGTGACTGTTTACAGCCGCGCCCCAGGGCAAGATGCGCCGCAATTGCGGGCGAATTTAAAGATAAATGCGCTGATGGCGTGGGCGCCTTCGATGTCTTTGGCGGCGATTCAGGCGACTTTCCCGGCAATAGCAGCCTACAGTGGTGCGATGCATATTGCGAAGGCGAAAGAGCTGTCGTTAACATTAGGGCATCATTTCCAATGGCTAGAGTCGGTTTGGGTAAAAGAAGGTGCGGTATTAGCCCAAATGCGCCTGGCGGATGAGCCGGTTGAGACGCGTGGATATCTCTTATACCCGGGACTTATCGACAGTTGCTTTCAAAGCCTGCTGGCAGTGATGCCGGAGGCGGAGGATACGCTGTCTATTCCATTCACAATAGACGCCTTTTGTTTAGATGCCCAAGGGGGGGCGCCACGCTGGGTCTATGGGAAGGTACAGCAAGGACAAGTAAATGAGGCTAATATCCGAACAGACTTTAGTTTGTTTAATGCGTCAGGGGTGCAAATTGGACAGATATCGGGGTTTGTGACGCAAAAAGTGCTACGCAAGGCGTTAGAGCGGGCGCTTCATCGGCAATCAAAAGCGCCGGAGTATTTTTATAACCAGCACTGGGAAGAATGGTTGCCGCAATATCAGGCTAACACGGCAACGGCCGCACGTCGCGAGACAATATATGATGCACGTACTCCCAACGACACGGCTGTTTCCCTAAAAACAGCGACCCGTCTCTTAGCGTTCTTACAAGCGGAGCTGGCCAAGGCACCGGATAGCCCGGCCATCACGATTATCACTGAGCAGGCCTATGCACTGCAAAACGAGGCGATACAGCTTAATCAAGCACAGCTCAATGGTTTAATCAAGACTGCGATATTGGAACATCCCGAATTACACCTCCGCCAGCTAGATGTCAGCGCAGGAGAAGAGATAGCTCCCTTGGTAGACGTCTTAGCGCAAGATGACAGCCAAGAGAGCCTATTTGGGTATCGAGACGGTCACTGGTATGTCGAACGCATAGAGCGTCATGTGCGCCAAGAGACAGAGACTGAGATCCCCCTAGATTTTGATAAGCAAGGCACTTATCTTGTCACCGGTGGCTTAGGCGGCTTGGGCTTAGTGCTAGCCCGTTATTTGGCCGAGCACGGTGCTGGCCGTATCGTGCTTGTGTCACGCCATTTACCCGACGAGCCGACCGAAAAAATTATCGAGAGTTTGCAAAGTGCACAGATCCAGGTACTGGCTTATCAGGCCGACATCAGCGATAAGAATCAAGTCAAGGCGTTGATTAAGTACAGCCACGCTCGGGCCTACCCGCTTAAAGGTATTTTTCATTTGGCGGGGGTAATTGCTGACGCCCCGCTAGAAAAGCAAACCGCAGAGAGCTTCGCGACGGTTTTTGCGCCTAAGGCATTAGGAGCCTGGTATTTACATGAAGTGACGCAAGCAAACAACATAACCCTGACGCATTTTGTAGGTTTTTCCTCGATAGCCTCTTTACAAGGCTCATTGGCACAAAGTAATTACGCGGTAGCCAATGGCTTTTTAGATGGACTGATGCAGTATCGCCATCAGTTAGGTCTGGCGGCCCAAAGTCTAAACTGGGGCCCTTGGCGTGAGGTGGGAATGGCGCACACGTTAGTCGTCGCACACACCCGTTTGGGATTTATTCCGCTCAAGACCGCTGATGCGTTAAAAGCGTTAAGTTATTCACTGAGCCAGCCGGTCGTGCAACTTGGCATTATGCAGGTGGATAGCCAACGGGTACGGGAGAGTCTGGGTGATGTGCCTTCCTGGTTAAGCACGCTTATTGCACCCGCAGGCGAAAGCGCACTGCTGCTGCATGAGTTACAAACAGCCCAACCTGAGCAGCGTGAGGGATTGCTGAAAGCGGCTCTGACTCACGAAGTGAGAAAAGTACTCGGGATTTCTCGTAGCCAGCCGGTTTCGGAGACAGTTGGCTTTTTCGAAATGGGGATGGACTCGCTGATGGCGGTGGAAATCCGCAATCGCCTGCAAGCCTTACTCGGGACGTCCATACGCTTGTCGACGACCTGGGCTTTTGAGAATCCGACGATTGAGAAGATGACGCAGATGTTATTATCGGCCTTAGAATTTAAGGCGTTGGCGTTACCCCGTCAGGTTATCGTACAAGCCACGCAGGAGCCGATGGCCATCATTGGTATGGCGTGCCGTTTCCCACACGGAGCAGATTCTTTAGACGCATTTTGGGACATATTGCAACGAGGGGAAGATTGTGTAGATGAAATACCTGCCAGTCGTTGGGAAGTTGACCGTTACTACAGCGCTGATGTGGAGGCCAAGGACAAGATGTACACCCGCAAGGGAGCTTTTTTAGCTAACGACATTCGTTTATTTGATGCGGCGTTTTTCAACATTAGTCCTAAAGAAGCGGAGTTGATGGATCCACAACAACGCCTATTGCTCGAAGTAGTTTGGGAAGCGTTAGAAGATGCGGGAATTGAGGCGGCAAGTTTGCGTGAGCGCGCGGTGGGATTTTTCTTAGGACAGATGAATCATGACTATATGGGGATGTTGCAGGAAGTGGATGAGATGGGGGCTTATGTAGGCTCGGGTAATGCACCGAGCGCCGCTGCAGGGCGTGTTTCGTATGTATTGGGCTTGCAGGGGCCGTGTTTAGCGATTGATACCGCGTGCTCTTCGTCCTTAGTGGCGTTAAATAGCGCGATACAAAGTATGCGCGAAGGGGAGAGTGAAATCGGCATTGTGGCGGGGGTGAATTTAATGCTCTCGCCGAAACCTACGATCCAGATGTGCCAAGCGAAGATGTTGTCGCCAGAAGGTCATTGTAAGACGTTTGATGAGGCAGCGGATGGGTATACGCGCGGTGAAGGGTGTGGGGTGTTAGTGTTAAAGCCATTGTCTAAGGCATTGCGTGACCATGACCGAGTTTGGGCGGTTGTGCGCGGCAGTGGGGTGAACGAGGGCGGTCCATCGGCGGGGCTGACCGTTCCTAATGCACAAGCGCAAGAGAAAGTGATTCGTTTTGCGCTAGCAAAAGCCGGCTTACAACCGGAGGACATGGATTATATCGAAGCGCATGGGACGGGAACGAAATTAGGAGATCCGATTGAAATACGCGCTTTAACGCAGGTATTTGGCGGGCGTGCTAATCAGCAAGAGAAGGCATTAGTCATTAGCTCGGTAAAGACCTATATGGGGCACTTAGAATCGGCAGCTGGAATGGCAGGTATCATTCGTACGGTCTTGAGTATGCGTCATGGGTGGATACCCAAACATTTGCATTTAAAGCATCTAAATCCCGCGATATCGTTAGAGCCGTTGAATGCGCTGATACCGGTTGAAGGTGCGCACTGGCCACAGACGGGACAGCCTAAACGGGCGGGCGTGAGTTCATTTGGGTTTAGTGGGATTAATGCGCATGTGATTCTTGAAGAAGCGCCTCTGCAAGACCCCCGCACTTTAAGAGAGGCATTGCCCAAGACGGTGTTCAATCGCCAACGTTATTGGTCAAAAGCGTTAGATGAAAGAAATAACTCTCTATTAGCTCTACCCAAAAATTGGTTTTTTAGTAAAGAATTTGAATTACAGCCTTTATTATCTTACGGACAAGCGCTACCTAATTATCACTACGTAGTACTCATCGACGAGGCCTCGGATAAAGATCTGATAATCGCATTAGAACAGGAGTTTAATCAGCGTAATATAGTACTCCATAAAGTAGTGACGTCTGAATTAGCCACCTATTTACCACAGTATATGGATTGCTGTGTGATCGATATGGCAAGCGATGCAAATCTAAACCCAACAGAAAACATGGATATTTGCTTGCATGAAACGCTGAACTTAGTGGGCCGCTATCAAAGTTGGCTTAAATTCGCCGAACACTTGAAACGCTGGGTCGTCATAAAATATTTATCTCCCGATAATATTCATCAACATTCACTATTAAATATTACGCAAATTATAAATTGGGAATACAATGTCAGCGCTGTTTATATAGAGCTGGGAACACAGGCAAACATTTCTAGTTTGACCGATGAAATAGGTTTGGGCACAGAACCCTATGTACAGTTGAATAAAGAACGTCACATAGAACGGATTATCCCCAAAGATATAACCGCGGCATTTAACCAATCGTTAGAGCCTTTTTGTGAAGATACCCGGGGTTACTATCTCATCACCGGCGGTTTAGGTGGACTCGGATTCGAGTTAGCAAAAATGTTATTAAATGCGGGTATCAAGAACATTGTTTTGTGTTCGCGCACCCATCCTAACTTCGCAAAACAGCAGGAGATAGCGTCTTTAGCTGATCATTTCTCAGCAAAAATTGTGCATTATGCATTAGACATAAGCGATCGTATTGCTGTGAAAAACATGCTGGATGATTTGCCCTTGTTAACAGGTATCTTCAATTTAGCCGGTAATGCTGTTAATGCCCCATTTGACGAATATAACGCACAACAATTGGAAAATATTTTAAAGCCAAAATTAGCCGCATGGACCTTACATGAGCTAACTCAGCAAATGCCAATCAAATATTTTGTTCTGTTTTCATCTATTTCTTCTTTATTCGGTTCCAATCGACTAGGAGCTTACGTACTATCTAACGGTTATTTGGATAGTTTAGCTTTACTCCGTAAACATCAAGGCTTGCCTATAATCCACGTGCAATGGGGCCCGTGGCAAGACGCTGGCATGGCTAGTTATGATACTACTTATGATACAGGACTTGATCAGAATAGTTTTATCAAGCCACAGTCAGGTATGCAATTACTGCGCCAATTATTATCTCAGCAAGCGGTGACAGGTCTAGGAGTTGTCTCGCCAAATTATTTACAATTTATGTTAAGTTTCCATCGCCATCTGCCAGAATATCTGCAAGGATGGTTAGCTATAGACAATAAGTCTGCAGCGAATGCGGACTTTATCCAACAATATTATAACAGCAGTCAAAATACACGTTATCCTATGTTATTGACATGGGTGCAAAAAATACTTCGCGACGTATTGCAGTTCAAAGATTCTCAAGAAATTGACTCAGAGAAGGGATTTTTTGAGATGGGCATGGATTCGTTGATGGCAGTAGAAGTTTATGAGCATATTCATAAAACCGTGGGGAACTCTCTGGCATTAAGACCGATGTTGGTATTTGATTACCCAAGCATCGCCAAGCTAACCGCTTATCTCTACTCAGCTTTAGAAAAACAAACTAAGCAGATAATTGTTAGTAGTGAAAATTATCAACACGAACCGATAGCGGTAATAGGGTTAGAAGCAAGATTTCCCGGTGCACAAGATATTGATCACTTCTGGCAAGAACTGATAGAAGCTAAAGATGCTATTCAAATGGTCGACGCCTCTCGTTGGGACCCCAAGCTGCATCCCTATCAAGCAGGCTTTATTGCTGGGATTGATTTATTTGATGCTAACTTCTTTAATATTTCTGCCCGCGAAGCAGAACAACTGGATCCTCAGCAACGAATATTATTAGAGACAACCTGGCATGCCATTGAAAGGGCAGGTATAGATCCGTTAACTTTAAAAGACACTGATACGGGCGTTTTTATTGGGATTAGTCAAAGTGATTATCAGCAACTGCTAGAAGATACAAAAGAAGTTGATTTTTATCAAGCCACCGGCAATGCCCTCAACGTAGCTGCAGGACGTATATCATACATATTAGGTTTACAAGGTCCGGCTATGGCGATAGATACGGCGTGTTCGTCTTCATTAGTTGCATTGCATGAAGCTTGTCGCAGCCTAGAGCAGCGAGAATGTAATATGGCAATAGCAGCTGGTGTAAATGCATTACTAACACCTAAAAGCTTTGCGATTTTAAATCAGGGCAATATGTTGGCTAAAGATGGATACTGTAAAACCTTTGATAAAGATGCAGACGGTTATGTACGTGGTGAAGGTTGTGGTGTGGTGATTCTTAAACGCTTGAGTGATGCGCTGCGGGATCAGGATAAGATCTATGCGCTGATTAAGGGCAGTGCGGTGAACCAAGACGGTGCTTCTAGTGGTTTAACCGTACCGAATGGAATTGCGCAAGAAAAAGTATTAGCTAAAGCGTTAGCCAACGCAAATTTACAACCACACGAGGTCGATTATATCGAAGCTCATGGTACGGGTACCCATTTAGGCGATCCTATTGAAATCGGCGCTATTCAAACAATATATAGTCAACAACGGCAAGTACCCTTAACGATAGGCACAGTTAAAACTAACATAGGACACTTGGAGTCGGCGGCGGGAATTGCGGGAATCATAAAAACCATTTTAGCTTTACAACATGAAATGATACCTCAGCATTTGCATTTTAAGGAAATAAATCCGGCTATTCATTTAGCAGATATTCCAGCGCAAATTCCTCTGCAAGCCATACCTTGGCAACGACAAAGCCAAAAAATTCGCTATGCAGGAGTGAGCAGTTTTGGTTTTAGCGGTACTAACGTGCATGTTATTCTTGCAGAAGCTCCTTTACAAGATGAAACTAAACTGCGCGATTGTTTGCCAAAAACCCTGTTTAAACGACAACGTTACTGGTTGAAGAGCTCTCCAACTCAGAAATCGATTCGAGACGATATTGGCTTTAAAATAAACGCAACTGCTCATCCTTTCTTGCAACATCAAGTTGAAATACCGGGTAGCGAAGACATATATTTTGAAAGTATCATTGATCTAAATTACCCAGAGTTTATCGCAGATCATCTCGTTCATGGATACGTCGTGGTTGCAGGATCGACTTATATTTCTGCAGCACTCTCTATCGCTAAAGACTCCTTACATGCTAGAGCTTGTAAATTGACGAGAATAGAGTTTATAGAAGCTTTTGTTTTAGACCAAGCTTCGCAGCTGAATATTAAAGTAATGAAA
>JBIOEC010000007.1:0-13465 GCA_044445645.1 Gammaproteobacteria bacterium
TTAATGAATTGTAAAAATCTAAAATAATTTCATAATGTTTAATTGGAAACCAAATAGCGTAAATGCCCATTACCCAACGCGCTTGTACCTTTTCTAAAACCTGCTGTAATTGCTGAAATTCATCCGTTATTTCATAGGGCGGATCAATTAACACTAATCCCCGTTGTGATTTTGGTGGTAAAAGAGCGGGAAGAGCTTCATATCCATTGCGTTGATGTACATGTACCTGGTTGTCATGCTTAAAATAAGCACGGAGGTTTTGATAAACATCTGGATGCAATTCACAGATAATAGCGTTATCTTGTGCTCGCAAACAGTGGCAAGCAAACAAGCTGGAACCTGGATAGAAGTTTAAAGTTTCAGTGGAATTAGATGTTCCACTCGATGCAGTTTGCGCTAGATTGACGGATTTCACTATTTCTAAATAGCTGGCAATAGCTGGGTGTTTAATGTTTTTATTATCCCAGAGAGCGCCGATACCCGTTTGATGCTCAAGAGTTTTTTGTGCAGGAGTCTCTTGCAGATCATACAATGCATTTCCTGCATGAGTTTCAAAATAGGTAAAGGCGGTAGGTTTTTTATGTAATGAAGTTAATAGCTGGATTAGTACAATATGTTTGAAAACATCCGCAGTACCGCCAGCATGATAAGCATGTTGATAGTTCATGATTGCAACAATGCCTTTAAACTAGCCAAGTGATTTCTTCCGGTTTCCTTTTGTTGTTCAGGATCACGTTTAACATTAGTACCTTCTGATTGTAAATGTTCTTCAGGTAGTTCAGCAAGAAAGCGGCTGGGAGTGGTATTATAAAAATCTTTATAGCGCTGTCTTTGCTTGGCGAGGGTTAATACTAATTGTTCTTGCGCACGGGTAATGCCCACATAAAATAAACGTCGTTCTTCTTCCAGAGCATCGCTTTCGATGCTGTTTTTGTGAGGCAGGATATCTTCTTCTAGCCCAACTAAAAACACAAAAGGAAACTCTAATCCTTTAGCGGCATGTAAGGTCATGAGATGTACTTGATCTTGGGTATCGTTAGAACTCGTTTGACTTAGCATATCAAGTAAACACAGCCGTTGAATAACGGCAGGTAGTTCCATATTATCTTGGGCTGCGAGTAAGCGTTGCATCCAGGCTAATAAATCGTTCACATTCTTTTGGCGTCTTTCTGCTGCCATAGGTGTTTTGCTGTTGCTTTGAATCCAACCGCTGTAATCCATATCACTCAGCATTTGTTGAAGCACTTGAGTATTGCTCGCTTGTTGCGCCACTTGACTGAGCTTATTAATCCAATCTGAAAAATGCATCAAACTGCGCATGCTGCTAGAAGATAGCATTTGCGTAACTCCATACTCGTCACAGGCAGCAAGTAGGCTGATGTTACGTTGCTTGGCGTATGTGCTAAGTTGTTGCAGGGTTTGTGTGCCAATTCCGCGTCTAGGTGTATTGATCACGCGTAAAAAAGCCATATCATCGGCAGGATTGGTTAACAATCTGCAGTAAGCTAGAACATCTTTGATTTCCGCATGCGAGAAGAAAGATTGGCCGCCACTCAAATGATAAGGTATTTGTTGCTCGCGTAATTGCTGTTCAAAAATTCTGGCTTGATGATTACTCCGATATAAAATGGCGTAATGGTGATAGCTCTTGCCAAAGCGTAATTTGTGAGAAATAAGTTCTTGCACAGTTCGGTTGGCTTCATCTTCATTATTTTTAGTATGAATAACCCGAATCTTTTCGCCTAGTACATGCTGACTCCACAATTTTTTCTCAAACATATGTGGATTGTTGGCAATTAACTGATTTGCTACCTTAAGAATGCGTTGGGTAGAACGATAATTTTGCTCGAGCTTAATGACTTTGATCTGGGGAAAATCCACCGTTAATTTCAGCAGGTTATCCGCTTGTGCGCCGCGCCATGCGTAAATAGCTTGATCATCATCGCCTACCACAGTAAATTTGGCGCCTTTGCCAGTTAATAATCGGAGTAATCGGTATTGGGCCAAATTAGTGTCTTGATATTCATCCACTAATAAATAACTTACCTTTTGTTGCCATTTTGCTAATATTTCAGGATGGTTCTCAAAAAGTTCAATTGGCGATAATAATAAATCATCAAAGTCTACGGTATGATAGGCTTTTAATGCCTCTCGGTAAGCAAAATACAATTGGATCTGCCGAATTTCATCAGAATTTTGTGCTTCGGCAAGTAGTAATTCTGGCGTCTTTAACTGATTTTTCCATTGGGAAATTTGTTGTTGTAATTCATCTACAGGTAAATTGATCGATTTTTCTTGCAACAGTTTTTTTAGCAGATCGGTAGCATCTGCTTGATCAAGTATAGAAAAACGTTTAGCTAATCCTAAAGTTTCATGTTCTGAGCGCACAATATTTAAACCTAAGCTATGAAATGTCGTAATCGTTAATCCCTTGGGAAGTTTTCCCCGGTAATGCTTTCCGATACGAGCTTGCATTTCCTGCGCGGCTTTATTAGTAAAAGTTACCGCAATAATTTTTTCCGGTAAATAATGGCAATCTTCAATCAAGTGATGAATTTTATTGATAATGACTCTGGTTTTGCCACTCCCTGCGCCAGCCAGCACTAATAGTGGTTTATCTATGGTTTGTACAGCGGCTTGCTGTTGGGGATTTAGTTGCATAAGGGTCACAAGTTACTTCACGCTAGCTGGGTATTATCCTAGAAAAAGCAGTAGACCTCTACTGCTTTTTCTAGTATTGCAAATTACGCCAACATTTACTATTAAAAACTCCTTGACACCCGTAAAAAATATAAGTTATCATTCAAGCTGCTAATTATAGTTACTAAACTATCAAATATTTGCTATTTTAATATATAACCGATTTTGTCCTTGAAAATACCATGTTGCATAAAATAAATATGACTTTTGTTCAATCAGAACAAATAGCTAGCTCTCCATTACCCTCTAATATTGAAGCCCTGAAGGCTCTGGCATTAATGGTTGCGCAAGCCGGAGCAAGAGACGCTAATTCTGCTGTGGCTTTTCAGGCTTTTAGCAATGTGCAAGATTGGAGTTATGGGTATCATAGCTATAGTAATTATGTTGGTCTTAGTTTGAATAGTCTTGGACCCCAAGGCCAAGCTTCCAAAGAAACATTGTACTTGGCATTCCAAACCCCAGAAATTTATCCGCGGGAATTAGCACATATTCAATTCGCAATAGTGATCTACCTAGGGGCTTTTGGTTTAGGTGGTAGTATTTATGGAGAAACCGTTAGCTCCCGACTTCAATTTAGCTTTAATAAGGAGTTAGTTGATAATCTGTCATTGCAAAAATATAACCCTAGCGACTTTAGCGGTGTGAGTAGCGAACTTAGGGCTTTATGTTATGGGCAACGCGTTATTGCTTTATATTCCAATATAGGCAATCCCTGTTTCTATCCTTCTAAAGGGCATAACATTTTGATCAATGGTTCATTAAAAGGACCTGAGAATGGTGCGCCTAGCTTCTTTCCTCCTATTGGTCTCCCAGTTGCATCACCTCAGCCTGGCTCAATGAGCGTTATTCGGGCGCCTAGGTAAAGCAGGCTAGACAGGGCCAAATAAAGGTGAAAGAGCTATAAGGCCTTGAATCAATTTACTCGCGACCCTATACTACATGCCTTAATTACGAGAAGCTAATGACCTCCACCTTCGGTACCACCGTTATCAAAAAATGTTCCCATAATCATGCCCGGGTTACGCGGATTAATACTGCGCACGGGGAAATTTTAACGCCAGCATTTATGCCAGTAGGTACTCGCGCGGTAGTGAATCACATGACGCCGGCGGATTTATGGCAAGCAGGTAGCCAAATAATTTTAGGGGGCAATACCTATCACATGCTAGTAGCGCCAGGTTTAGACATTATCGAGAAAGTGGGTGGGATGCATCCGTTTATGGGATGGCATGGACCTATGCTAACCGATAGTGGAGGTTTTCAGGTCTTTAGCCTTTCTAAAAATCGCAAAATTTGCAAATTGGATGAAAGTGGTGCTCATTTTAAACATCCACAAACGGGAAAGGTGATTCATTTAACCCCACGCAGTTCGATTGAAGCCCAAAAAATTATTGGGGCCGATATTATTATGGCTTTTGATGAATGTACGCCAGAAGAAGGTGGCCGTGAAGCGGCAGTAGCTGCGATGAATCGCACGCATCGCTGGTTGCTGGAATCTAAAGAAGAACATGATCGTCATCCACTTTCACCTTATGGTTATCCACAAGCATTGTTTGGGATTATTCAAGGCGGTAGTTTTCATGATTTACGTTTGCAAAGCGCGGAATTTATCGTGAATGCAGGTTTGGATGGCATTGCCATCGGCGGCGAAGTGGTGGGCTTCGATATGCTGAAAACGGCGGAAGTGATTAGTTGGGTACGTCCTTTATTACCAGAAAATAAAACTCGCTATACTATGGGTGTTGGTTTGCATCCACAAGATCTCATTGATGTGGTGGCTCAAGGTATCGATATTTTTGATTGTGTAGGCCCTACCCGTAACGCACGGCATGGCACACTCTATTGCGGAGAGATGCAACGCACGGAAAATTGGTTTACCTTTGCCAGCGAAGAACCACGAGGACGACTCATAATCAAGAAAAGCATTTATGCCACAGACGAACGCCCAATTAGTGAGGGCTGTGAATGCTATACCTGCCAAAACTTTACTCGTGCCTACCTACACTTTCTTTTTAAGCAAGGTTCAGCTGCTTATTGTCATTTGGCCTGCATTCATAATGTGCATATGATGCATCATGTCTGCACGGTGATGCGAGAATCTATTTTAACCTAGGAAAGATGCCAGCTGCTTTTTTTAGGCTTTCTCTCCCTTTAGACTCAACCTCTTAATCGCTCTTACTACGATTCCTACTGCCGGATTTGAGTTTAATCATGCCTTTGGAGTTTATCCATACATCTCATCATGAGTGCTTCAGCGATGTGGTCATCGTTAATTTCTAAACATGTGTCTAGATCGGCAATAGTACGTGCAACTTTAAGCAAGCGGTGGTATGCACGTGCAGATAATAGAGATTGTTCGAGAGCTTTTTCCAGTAGTTGTTGCGCGCTGGTAGTGACTTTACAGAACGCGGAGATTTGTTGTGTGGATAAACGCGCATTAGGACAGCCATTGCGAGTTAATTGTAATGTACGTGCTTGGATAACGCGTTCTCGAATAGTGTTACTAGATTCTTGCGAATGAGTTTGTTGCGAAGAAATAATATTTTGTGCGATGACTTCCAAATGTAGATCGATACGATCTAATAGTGGCCCGGATAATTTATGTTGATAGCGCTGAATTTGATCAGGTGTGCAATTGCATTTGCCGCTGGGGTGACCCAGATAACCGCAGGGGCAAGGATTCATCGCGCAGACTAATTGAAACTGTGCAGGATATTCGGCTTGATGGGTTGCACGCGAGATAGTGATTTTTCCAGACTCTAGCGGTTCGCGTAATACTTCTAAGACCGAGCGATTAAACTCAGGTGCTTCATCTAAAAATAAAATTCCATGGTGTGCTAAAGAAATCTCTCCTGGTTTAGGGGGGCTGCCGCCACCGACTAAGGCCACTGCAGAAGCTGTGTGGTGAGGCGAGCGAAATGGACGCTGCAACCAGTGTTGGATTAAAAAGCCTTGCTTGCTTAATGATGCCACAGCGGCGGATTCTAAAGCTTCTTCTTCAGTAAGAGGAGGAAGAATCGTTGGCAAGCGTGTCGCTAGCATGGTTTTTCCTGTACCAGGAGGACCAATGAGTAACATACTATGACCACCTGCTGCGGCAATTTCTAATGCGCGTCGCGCCATGAGTTGTCCTTTTACATCACTCATATCGACATGATACGCGGTTGGTTTAGGATTGATGGGGATTGCTGCATCCAGTGGCTGCTGACCCTGCAGAAATTGGCAAACATTTAATAAGTGTGGAGCGATTAATATATTCGCATCTGTAATCAGCGCCGCTTCGTGGGCATTCATCGGTGGTACAATTAATTGTCGTCCACTATGGCGTGTTGCGAGTGCGAAAGGTAACGCGCCTTTGAATGCACGTAATTCACCCGATAATGCTAATTCTCCAGCAAATTCATAATTAGCCAGATTTTCATGGGGTATTTGTTTGGATGCAGCTAGGATTCCTAAAGCAATGGGCAGATCAAAACGTCCACCTTCTTTGGGTAAATCCGCCGGCGCCAAATTTACGATAATTCTTTTAGCCGGAAATTTGAAATTACAATTGAGCAAGGCTCCGCGGACGCGATCTTTACTTTCCTTTACTACCGTTTCAGGTAAACCAACAATAGCTAATCCTGGGTGCCCGCGGCCTATATGGGTTTCCACCGTAACTAAAGGGGCTGCCATTCCAGATTGTGCACGGCAATAGACCACGGCGAGCGACATGATGGGCTTCCTTATTTTTCCGCATTTCCTTGCAGTTGTTTTTCCAGATCAGCTACTTGTTGTAACAGCTTGTCCAACTTTATACGGGTCTGAGCCAACACTTCTGCTTGTACATCGAATTCTTCTCGAGTAACTAGGTCGAGTTTAGTGAAGGTTTGTTGTAAAATGTTACGAAAGGTTTTTTCGGCGTCACTGCGTAGCTCAGTAAAAGCACTCGGTAGTGAGTTAGTAAGACGATGAGCCAGGTCATCGAAAAAATCATTTTTTAACATGTTGGTATCTCCAGATATATTTAATATTACCTTAACAAAATTATTCTTAATATACAAGAGGCAGGTCGCTATGAAATTAGTCACAGCAATTATTAAACCCTTCAAACTAGACGATGTACGCGAAGCACTCACTGCTGCTGGCATTCAGGGAATGACAGTGACAGAAGTTAAAGGGTTTGGTCGTCAGAAGGGTCATACAGAATTATACCGTGGAGCAGAATATGCTATTGATTTTCTGCCGAAGATTAAAATTGAAGTATTGGCAGAAGATGAACAAGTAGAAAAAATTACCGAAGCCATTATGCAATCCGCTTATAGTGGGAAAATAGGCGATGGTAAAATTTTTGTGACCGCGGTAGAACAGGTGGTGCGGATCCGGACAGGAGAAACAGGAATAGAGGCATTGTAACGAACCTGTGTCTCTCCCTATAGGAGAGAGACACAAATAGATTGGATGAAAAATTGTAACTACTCACTCTGTAGCAAGGTTCTCCAAGTTTATTGTGGAGGGTGCGAGTAGTTACGAAAAATTATTTATCCCATAAATGGTGGATTCGCTAATGCCGCATGGTGAATTGCATCACTATAATAACGTGTAGTGAAAGGGCGTTGCTTAGCATCGCTTTCTCGAAATTGGGTTAATGGACTTTGCGTGGAAGCCATGGTACAAGAGTGCCAACCTGCAGGATAACAGGGTTGTGGAAATAACAAGGTGTGCGCTTGCTGGAATCCGGCACTTAACATAGTATGTTTAATGTTCTTCAATAATTCTAAATGAAATAAAGGCGATTCACTTTGTTGCACTAGAATGCCTTGCGGGCGCAAAGCGCGTAAGCAATCGCGATAGAAAGCTTCATTAAATAATCCTTCAGCTGGACCAATCGGATCGGTAGAATCGACAATAATCACATCAATACTTTGTTCAGCTTGCTCCTGCATCCAGGTAATGCCATCAGTAAACAAGAGTTGTGCGCGTTCATCTTGGTTGCTAGTACATAATTCGGGGAAATAAATTTCCGCGAGTTCAGTAACACGCTGGTCAATCTCGATTTGTTGAACACGCGATACATTGGGATGTAATAAAACTTGTTGCAAAGTGCCACAATCACCACCGCCGATAATGACCACATGTTGTGGATGCGGGTGGGTGAATAAAATTGGATGCGACATCATTTCATGATATAAAAAATTTTCAAAACTGGTTAGCATCATAATATTATCAATCAGCATAACATTACCAAAATGGGTAGTTGCGTAGATATCAACTTGCTGATAGGCGGTTTTTTCGCTATGTAAATGTGCAGTGGTCTCCAAGCCGAAGCAAGAGCCCATGGGCGTATAAGTTTCAGTGATCCATTTAGTCATGTATTAGCCTTTACTAGGTTAGAAGGAATTTATTTTGAGCTGCCTTATTTTCGCTCTACCATGCCTAATTGTCAATTTTCATCCTCTTCGCGATGGTGAACTTTTGCTAAGTACATGTACATAGCAGGTACTACAAAAAGTGTAAATAAGGTACCAATCGATATTCCAGAAGCAATGACCAATCCGATATTATAACGTGCAGCAGCACCTGCTCCTGATGCCACAATCAATGGAATAACACCTAATACCATAGCTGCCGTGGTCATGAGAATAGGGCGTAACCGGATTCCGGCTGCCATTACAATAGCTTCTCGCTTATTTTTCCCTTCCAATTGTAAGTCATTAGCAAATTGTACGATTAGAATGCCGTGTTTACTAATTAGCCCGATTAACGTGACTAAACCGACTTCAGTATAAATATTTAAACTTGCACCGCCAAATCCTAAGTTGATAAAAATAAGTGCACCAAAAATTGACATAGGCACACTAATTAATACGATCAAAGGATCACGAAAACTTTCAAATAAAGCAGAAAGAGATAAGAAAATAATTATCAGAGCAAAAAGAAAGGTAACAACCAATGCACTACTTTCTTGCACAAATTGCCTGGATTCACCTGCATAGTCAATAGTATAACCTTGTGGCAATACTTCAGTTGCTACCGATTTTAATGATTCAAGAGCCGCTGCAAGAGTGATCCCCGGATAAGGAACACCATTGATCGTCACCGAATTTAGTTGTTGAAAATGATTTATAGATTCAGGAATGACTTGCGTTTTTATGCTGGCTACGGTAGATAAGGGTACCGATATACCATTCGCGGTAATAAAATAATCTAAAACTTGATCATAGTTTAAACGTTGATTACGAATCATTTGTGGAATCACTTGATAAGAGCGCCCATCCATGTCGAAATAATTTACATAGTTTTGACTGAGTGCGGCAGTCAAGGTATTACCTACAGCTTGCATGGTAAGGCCTAACTCAGCTGTTTTGTCACGGTCTATTTCAATAGTAGCTTGTAATTGATCGATTTTGAGATCTTTATCTAGATATGCAAATGTACCTAGTGCGGTCGCTTTAGTCATAAACTCTTCGGCCACAGTATTGAGTTTGTCATAGGATTCTGTGGTGCTAATCACAAACTGTACCGGTAAGCCACTAGTGCCTGGTAGCGGGGCAGGTTGAAATACTGCAACTTTTGCACCGGCAATTTGATCTAATTGTTGTTGCACCAGCGGCTTTAGTTCTTTAGTGGTCCGCGTACGTTCATCCCAGGGCTTTAATACTAAACCACCAATAGAAGAATTAAGGCCTGCAGAACCATCTAAACGAAATACATGGGCTGTTTCTGGAAACGCAGCTCCTCTGTGATAAAAGTCCTCTGAATAAAGTTGGGTTTGATAGATACTAGCGTTAGGTGCCATGGTCAATTGCGCGAGAATTACACCTTGATCTTCAGGTGGCGCTAGTTCAGATGCTGAAGTGATATAAAGAAAATATAAACTACATAAAATAATGGCGCCAAATACCGCGGTTACTGGAAGAAAGTTTAGAGAGTTTTCCAGAGCGCGCCTGTAACGATCATGTAGTTTTTCAAAATTTCTATCAATGAATTGAGTAAAACGACCTTTTTCACCGGATTTTAACATCTTTGCACACATCATGGGAGAGAGTGTTAACGCTATAATAGCTGATATAGCAACGGCGCCAGCAAGGGTAAATGCAAATTCAGTAAATAGTGCGCCCGTTAAGCCACCCATAAAACCGATAGGCAAATAAACAGCTATCAACACCACGGAAATGGCGATAATCGGATTAGCCAATTCGCGTGCGCTTATGATGGCTGCTTTTAATGGGGGGACTCCTTCATCGATATGACGATGTACATTTTCTACTACAATAATGGCATCATCAACCACTAATCCAATGGCCAAAACTAATGCTAATAGTGTCAGCAAGTTAATGGAATATCCTAGCATCAACATAATAATAAGTGTGCCAATGAGTGAAAGTGGAATTGCAATAACCGGAATTGATACAGAGCGAAATGAGCCGATGAATAAAAATACCACGATAGTTACAATAATTAGCGCTTCAATTAATGATTTAACCACATCATATATTGAGGCATCAATAAATGCAGAAGCGTCATAAACGATATTAGCACTAAGTCCTTCAGGTAATTGTTCTTGAATTTGCGCAAAGGTATCTCTAACTCCTTGAATAACTGTGAGCACATTGGCTGTAGGTGCTGCTAAAATACCAATGTAGACTGCGTCGTTGCCGTCAAAATTTACAGAGGAACTGTAGCTTTGCGCGCCTAAACTTACGGTAGCTACATCTTCCAGGCGCACTATTGCACCATTTTGATATTTGATAATGAGTTTTTTAAATTGATCGACTGAGGTTAAATTGGTATCGACTTTTAAATTGACCGCTATCATTTGGCCATCAGTACGGCCTGCAGCTGAAATAAAATCATTGGCCAATAATGCCGTCTGCACATCCGTTGCTGTCAGTGTGTAAGCAGCTAATTTGTCTGGATCTAGCCAAGCACGCAGTGCAAATTGGCGCATGCCCAGAATTTGCGCTTGCTGTACGCCTGAAACACTTTGGAGTTGAGGTTGGGCTACTCGCAGTAAATAATCGGTTATATTGGTACGTGGCAGAACATCGCTATAAAAGCCAATGTACATGGAATCAATGGTTTGCCCAACTGCTACAGAAACTGAAGGAGGTTCTGTATTCGGCGGCAGTTGGTTGAGAACGGAAGTGATCTGCGTATTAATTTGAGCAATTGCGGCATTGGAATCATAATTTAATTGTAAATAAACTTGAATTGTACTGACACCTAATAAGCTTTGTGAGGTCATATAGTCAATGCCATTAACTTGGGCAATGGCTTTTTCTAAGGGTGTGGTGATAAATCCGGCGATAATTTCTGGATCAGCACCTACATAATAGGTATTGACTGTGACCACAGCATTTTCAGTAAATGGATATTCCATTATATTTAGCGTAAATCCCGCGCGTACTCCCACTACTAAAATAAATAAACTTAATACTATGGAGAGGACCGGTCGCTTAATAAAAATATCTGTAAAAGTCATTATTCATCTACCACATTAGGATTTGGATTATTAGTTGGCACGACTGAGTTATTAATTACAACTAAGGCATTATTTTTCAATTTCATTTGGCCACCCGTTACCACCTGATCACCTTCTTTAAGTCCTTTGATTACTTGCACTTGATCACCACGTGTGGCTCCTAATTCGACAAATTTTTGTTTGGCAATAAGTTTAGGTTTCCCCTGGGCATCTTTACCTTGTTCTTGTACTAAGAAAACCAAGCTACCATAGGGGTTATAACTAATAGCCGCTTGTGGAACCGTGAGATAATTTTGCGGCTTGCCGGTGGTTATTGTTGTGCGAACGAACATTCCAGGAATTAATTCTTTCTTGGAGTTAGCCAGTGTCGCTTCTACTTGTACATTTCGTGTGGCGGTATCAATGTTGGGATTAATCGTAGTAATTTTTCCGCTAAAGGTACGCCCTGGATAGGTACCGGTGGTAATCGTAATATCTTGACCGGTGGCAATGTTTACAAAATATTGTTCCGGAATATAGAAATCAACATAAATAGGATCTAAGGCTTGTAACGAAACAATGGGATTTCCCGCATTTAAATACTGCCCTAGATTAATTTGGCGAATTCCTAAGGTACCACTAAATGGTGCACGTATCGTCTTTTTGGCAATCAGAGCCATTTGCTGCTTTACTAGAGCTTGTTGGCTTTTTAAATTCGCCGCATCGCTATCTACAGTGGCTTTGCTGACTGCATTAATATCAAATTGAGCTTTATCGCGATCATAATTGATTTGTGCAAGTTCAGCTAATGCTTGTTGCGAGTGTAAAGTTGCAATCTCATCATCTACATAGAGTTGAACCAATAGATCCCCAGCGTTAACATCTTGGCCTGGGGTGAAATGAATTTCAGTAATTAAACCGGCAACTTCTGTGGTGACTTCAACGCCTTGTACGGCACGCAAGCTTCCTGGTGCGGTGATCACGGAAGACCATTCTTGATTGGTTACAGCTATGGAGGATACCGTTATAGGGTTTTGCGCCTTTGCGCTGAAGTATCTTTGCAAAAAAATACCTTTAATAACTTGAAATCCAAAAACTATACCCAAAATAAGGGCTACAGATACTAACATGATTATCATACGTTTTTTCATTGAAAAGTTCTCCAATTCAACTGTTCTCGGCATTAGTTGATGCACGAATAGTTTTCAGGTTTTATACCAACACGACATAAAGCTGTACTTGCACCTATGTCGTTTTCTTTATTCTTCTTGGCCTAGATCATCTAAGTCATCTTGACCATCTATGTCGTCTATGTCATCAATATTATCTAAATTCCACCATCCGCCACCCATGGACTGAAACAATGCAGCCGTATCAGCATAACGTGTGGCTTCAGAAATGATGCGTGCCATATAGGCTTGGTGGTATTGCATTTGTGCGTATAATAAATTGAGATAACTTACGCCGCCTAAGTAATATTGTTTTGACACCATATCTAAGGTTGTTTTTGCAGCTTTTTCGGCGGCAGTGTTGGCTTGTAAAGTTTGCGCATCCATTTCTAGTGCATTTAAAGTATCTCCCACATTTTGGAAAGCAGTGAGTACGGCAAATTGATATTGTGCAAGAGAAGCTTCAAATGCGGCGATGGCAGCTTCACGTTGTGCAATGAGTGCGCCACCATTAAAGATCGCTTGGGTAACTTGTGCTTGAAAAGCCCATATTTTTGTACTGGGTCCAAACAAACTTTGGTAATTTCCTGTTTCCGTACCAAATGCACCAGTTAAATTAAATTGCGGTAATAAATTTGCTGTGGCCACACCAATTTGTGCAGTGGAGGCATGTAATAAGGCTTCGGCAGCTTGGATGTCGGGGCGCTGCCGTACTAGTTTAGAAGGAATGCTCACAGGCAGATTTTCGGGCAAATGCAAATCATCTAAATGGAATATGGGTAAACCATCATTACCAGGAAAATCACCAATCAGTACGGCCATGGCATTGCGAGCTTTTGCCAAATTCTTTTCTAATTCCGGCAGAGTTGCACGGGTTTGTTCCAGCTGAGTTTCCTGCGCTAAGACACTGATATCCGATACCCCGCCTAATTTAAATTGCTTACGCACAATACCTAGTTCTTTTGCTTCAATATCCACAATATCTTGGGTAGCTTTAATTTGTGCCCGCAATGACGCTTCTGTAATGGCGGTAGTAACAATATTCCCCGTGAGTGTGAGATATGCCGCTAATAATTCATACTTCTGATAATCTACTTGTGCAAGTTGTGCTTCTATCGCGCGGCGTTTGCCTCCAAATACGTCTACTGTATAA
>JBIOEC010000008.1:0-12321 GCA_044445645.1 Gammaproteobacteria bacterium
ATAAGAATTTTAATTACATTATGATTTAAATAGTAGCTTGCATAACGAGCCAAGTCATGCAATTCATCAGAAGGTAAGTCGGCTTTAAACTTCGTTCCATAACTTATAATCAAAGCTTTTACCAAATCACGACCACCGTCCACTTTGGATCTGTGGTTATAAATAATAAATTTAATAGCTCCCACAAAGGTATCTTCTGCTGTTTCAAATACTAGATTGAGAGGAAATCCCATTATTAATTTATCATAACTATTGAAGTCAGCATTATTTTCTACAAGCAGCGGTACACCTTGAGTAAATTGCTCATTTAGCGCTTTAAATAAAACGGAATGTTCTTTGTCACTATTTCTGGGATTATTACAATCCACTCCTGCAATCAACAATTTGTCTAAAAGTTTTAGATTTTTAGTGTGAATTGCAACATATAATAATGCAACCTGCGCAATAACAGGAAGTTTTTTAATATGCGCGGGTTCGATCAGATCAAATGCATTTTTGATTTCTTCTTTTTTGATAAAATCTTCATAAACAGGCCGATTATAAAAATTTCTGGGAACTCCGTTTTTATGAATACCACCAATTTTACAAGCAAGAGCAAGAGTGAAATTTAATTTCATTCTCGTAAGGTCTGGCTCTGCTATGTTCATCTGTCTAAAAAAACTAGGAACTGTGAATGTAACAAATTCTACCGCTTGCAAGGGGTTGTTATCTCGCACAGCCGCCTCGAGACTGCGATATTGCCGTTTACCTAAACTATATGCTCCCTTAGCCTGAAGTCTTTCCCGTACTTCTGGTACTGTAGCCAAATCCGCAGGGCTTTCCCATGTATCGGAAAGAGCATTAATATTGGCACCATTTTCTATAAGAAGATCTATAATGCGGACATAGTTACTCTTATTTTCCTCTGTTGCATGAAATGCAGCAAAGTGTAAGGCTGTGAATCCATGCAAATTTTCATGAACATTTACATGGTCTCTATAGGAAGTAAACATATACTCCATTGCATTGATATTTCCATCAATGACAAGATCCTGTAATGGTGTTGTTATACTGGGGGACTTTTGCTCACTAATTGTTTTAATACTTCTCATATAATACTTCTAAATAATTACACTTTGGTTCATCATTGCACCGAAACCCACAGGTAAGCTCATGATTAAATAGACTTCTTTCGAAACCCTATCTTTTGCTTTATTTCATTGTCAGGCGTGCTCCCCTGCTCATTTAATGAGATAACTTATCATAGTCAGGTTACAAAATCAAGTTTATAGATTAACTTATAGATTAGCGAGCAATAGTATTTAACCTAAATCCAACTGTTGCCACATGCAGCGGGCACTAAAAACTAGCGGGTTGCTATATTTTTTCTACCGATTTTCATATGCTTATCGTTGGTATGGGTAGGACTATCGCTGTATATTCGTTTTGTTGGGCTCATACTAGAGGCATCAGCAATGGAAGGATCTGCTGTTGAATGCGTGTTTCGGGTTTTGTGTATTCTTTGGCGTAAATAAGCTTCTATTTGAGGCTTTCTCTTCGCCAGTTCCTCATCTACTCTTGCATCAAGTTGATCAACATTTGTAATATAGTCAAATTCCTATAAGGTGGGCATTGACTCAGTTTTCCTATGTCAGACTTTTGTCTCAAAAATGACCGTTAATGAGACAGATTTTAGGAATGAGTGGCAAGATTGGCGCTGGGAGGTTCCTGCCAAAAATCATTAAAACGATTGGCGTTTTTACGGAACTACTTTTATATTGGGGTCTCTTGAGAAGAAGTCACTATGACATCAGAGAAGAGCTAAGCAGCAGGCGCCGCCGCCGGACGAGAACCGTTTTCAGGTGGAGGAGGAGAATTAGAGCTAAAAGGAAGCCTTCTTGCTTGAACAACATCATTGCCAATGTCACCTTGTTCCAAGAATCGCACTTGCTCTTTGTGTCTTCGTAGCATTCTTGCGAAAAACTTCCCATAGTAGGCAACTCTTTTATCTGTCCTGATCCGAAGTACTTTTGCTTCTTTGTGTACTTCTTTTGCTTCTTTGTGTACTTCTGTTGCTCTTTTGTGTACTTCTGTTACTTTTTTGCAATATTTGTCCACTGCTTTGTGTAATTCTCTTATTTCCTCCCGCAGCTGCTCGTCTAATTTAGCCTGCTCCTCCGCTAGCTTTTGCTGCATTTCCCTATCTTGGATAGGAATAGGAGCAAAATTATAAGCCCTCTGTCTCTCAACCGCTTCCTCAAAAAGCCTTTGTTCTTCCGCTTCTTTTTCTTTCTGAAGTTGTTGAACCGAAACTTTTTTAACTGCGGGCCTTACCGGTGGTTCTTTCACCCAAAAACGCTTCACTGCGCTCCACATACGTTGAGCACCCCGTTGTATCCCTCTCCATACGCGTTTTAGTATATTGCCCATCTTCTCTCTCGCCTGTGACTATTTATCAGCCTTACTGCTGCCACATATTCGGCAGCCATGATTTTTTAGGGGGTTGTGGCAGTGCAGAGGGTTGTTCTCCACTCTCGCTATCCCGTTTTCGCTGCAAAGCTTCAACCTTCCTCTTTTCAACGTCAACACTTCTTATTTTCTCTTCTAGCTGTGTTTTAACATCAGCCAGTTGCCCTTGTAAAGTCGCCTCATTTCCACGACTTTGAGCTAACTCTGTCTTAGTATCCTGCAGCTCCGTCTCGGTGTTTTGCAACTTTGTCTCGGTATTTTGCAACTCAGTATCTTTAGTTTGCAGCTCAGTCGTTAAATCCTTTTTGGTATTCGCAAGCTCAGTCGCTAACTGCGCCTTCTCAGTAGCCGCCACTTTCGCCATGGTCAGCATGAGATTAGTATAGCGCAATCCCAGTTTTTCTTCATGCGCTGCCCCTGGTTTTTCCCACGCTGCCACGGCTTCATTAAATACGCCGAGCAGCCAAAGCGTCGTGCTGGGGAAATAGTCCGGTTGTTGGGGTAAAAGGGTAAACAGTACTTCTCTTAGCGTTTCTTCATTGCATCCCAATACCCAGTGGTAATCCAGTAATTGCAGCAGAAAACGCAGGAGTCTTTGCTCAGCACCCAACGGCTCTCGGCTGCCTTCACGGATATTGGATTGGATAGATTGCTGTAGAACTTTTTCCAAATGAAACGCAATCACTTGAGGGCGGGTGCGGCAGTGTGCAGCATCCCACGCCTGCTCAGGGTAAAGCGACCTTGCAGCCTGGCGTTTTAAGACCAGTGCCGCTTCTTGGACTGCTCTGTGCAAAGGTAAAGGAACTTCTCTCACGCATTCCACTAAAAGCTCTGCATCGGTAGGTTTTGTAAAGTGCGACTTCAACTGCTCTCGCAGATGCGTTAAAGCTGTTTTCTCTGCTGTATCTGGCAACAGTAATTCCGCGCCGCCTGCCAATAACGTGGCTACTACGTCCCAGGCGCCTTGTTCAGCGGCCAAGTGCAATACCGTTTTACCCCCTTCCAAAGCATGTAAATCTGCTTTACTTGCATGTTGTTGCAGCCAGATCCATACCGTTTGAACCTGCTCAGGCTCTGTTCCACCATTTTTGCATACGCTTTCTAGAATGGGTTCTAGTTTTTCAGGGATAGGTTCATCCGTTGTTGTCGTTAGGAACGCGGTGCCTTGATACGCACGCTCAACAAACGTACGCGCTGGTTGGTTTTTAGTTTCATCCGATGCAAGCGTCCGTGTCGCTGTAACAGAAGAAGAGGCTGAAGATGCAGCGGCCTTTGCCTTATTTTTATATGTACGCAATAATGCCACTATCCACGTTTGAACATTACTTTCAAAGAGTTGTTGTACTTGCGCTGTTTCTTGTACATTGGTTTTCTCTAAACGCGCAAGATGCAAACCTGTTTCCCTGCGCAGGAATCGCACGTTTTGTAATTCTTTTAACAACGACACTAAAATCTCTAATAATTGCTTTTGCTCAGTCAGGTGTTCCGTACCCGGATCGGCTTTTGCATAGTCGTCGCGTAATTTCATGAGCGCCATTTGTCGTAGCGTAAGTTCTTGCCGCTTTTTCTCTTCTGGATCTACGCTGGATATTTTGGGAAGGCTGGCTGTTTTCGTGCTAAGTTCCGCTTCTTTTGCGATTAAAGCGGTTATCAATTTTTCCATTGCGAGCCGCAATACTGTTGGATCAATAGACGATAATGCCACATGGAGTTCGCTTAAAACATCACGGGTCTTTTTAATGATGCTTTTGGTTTGTATCTCCGTGTATTCTTGGTAAGTCACTGTGGCTCGCGCAAGATTGAGCGCATCTGTTTCCGGTGTTGCTTTATAAGAATGTGTGGGATACAGCATACGTATCGGTAACGTCAGCGTACCCGCAGGGCTATTAAGAGTTTGATACCGTGTTAATGCCGCGGCAAACAAAACCCCTCGTAGATCAGCGACGGCAGGAACTAAATCGGGTGGTGCTAATACATGTCGATTTGATAGCGCCGTTTTGAGCCGGGTCATCGCTTTATCCACGTCAACTACATTGCCATGCAAAAGCTGCTCATACACCTCTTCAAGCAGAGCAATCTGTGGCGTAAGGTATTCTACTTTACGCTTTAGCGGGACCATGTCGCGCCAGGTGTCGATGAGCGTGGATGAAGTCAGAAGCGTAGGCCCTAACAGTACATAAACCCACGACCATTCGCCTGCAGCCGCTGCTTTAAACGGTTCTTTTAGGATAACAGCTGGCGCAAGGGCTGTTATCGTCGATGCACTTCCCGCATGACTTACTGGCGCAGGCGCAACACCAGATGATGTCCGCTGGCGAGCCTTTTCTAGCACACCTAACAAAGTAGCCGCATAAGGCGCTTTCGATGTTTTTAACCATGCTTCAAAATCGTGTTGTAATACAGAGGGTATTGTGTTTTGATACCATGCAAATAACAAGTATCCTAATGCGTCCAATGCGTCATCAATCACATAAGGCGCCGCTACACGCGCATGCTTCGTGCTCGTCCCCGTTACGCACGAAAAATCTCTCTCCTTGAAAAATTCCAGTTCCGTTGGCAATGCGGATGAGCTTGATAATAACTGCTCCGCCACATATTCCGCCATCAACATCATGGCAGGCGGGATATGTCGTTCTTCGCATTCTTGCTGAGGGAAAATTTCATACTGAAAGGCTAACTCTTGTGCTCGAGCACTATTGGAATGCGGTTGCAGAATATCACTCTGGGAAATACGCTCGACATCTTTTATTCGAGAGCGAATACGTAACAGTGCAATACAAGTACTGGCAAATTGAGGCAACATAATCAGCGCACCGCCGGTGGCACCAAGCGCCACACTTAAACTCAACTCCGCCGCAAGCCCAAACAAGCCAGTCACATGTTGAACGAAGGCATTATTTCCCAATAGCTCCTTCCATTCAACCTTGGGCCAGCGCGTCATGCGATAAAGATGCCCGCGATGTTCCTTTTCGTCCACTGATTCTGTTGTCAGCGGCTCTTCTTTCTGGACAAGCGTGCATAAAAAATCACCCATCGCTTCCATGGGTGAGCCATAAGGTTTAAGCTTGTGCTGAAACGATTTTCCGGTGCCCACATAACGCAGAACCTCTAGATTCGGGTAGCCGCACAAGGTATTCAACATCGTGGGCACTTTTACATAAGCGGTATAATCGTGTTTGCTAATATCCAGAGGAGACGATAAAGAATCATAACCAGGCGCATCAAAGGTGATAATAGAAGGACGATACTTATCGTAATGAACGCCAGCAACGAGTGCCGCCCAGCCGCCTATGCCGTGACCGGTCAGTGTTAAATGATAACTTGACGGCATGGAGCCAACGGGGCGATGATGCTCCTTAAGATGAGCAAACAACCCTCCTGTTTCATCAAATAACTCCGCCAAAATGGTAAGAAGCTTCGTTTGGTCATTTTTAATCACATTCAGTACGGATTTCATTTTTGTGAAGTTATCTTCAAACCACCCCCACTGCAGCGCAATGACCACTTGGCGCGTTTTGTCATTCACAAATGCCGTGGCCGAGAGCGGAATATCTCCTTTCTCGAAAGTGTCATAATAACCTAAGCGTTGCCAACCCTCTTGAGCGAGTGTATGCAATAATGTTCGTACACGAGGTGACGGTAATACCACATGTTGCCTAAGCGTCTCATCTGCATGAATATCCAATTGGGATATACCCAAAAAACAGAGAAGCGCGGTCTGCTCTAGAGAAGGGCGTTTCCATGTCGTATGAGCAATCGGTAAGGGAGGAAGCTCAGCGGCAAAATGGGTATGTCCATGACGTGCCGCGGGTGTGCTCGTTTGTATCGTAAACGATGAACGGGCAACGGAAGAAGAAAAAGAAGCTGATCGACTAATCATAATTTTCACTCACTTTTTGTGAGCCACTGTATTCCAGCGCTCTATTAAAATCAATATTCACTTCCCCCACTTTCTTAGCTGTTTAACTTATTGATTTTGAAAGGGAAATCCTATCTTCCAGCATAATCCTGCTTGTTCAAAATTTCTACGCATATTGCATCGTGTAGCGTGTAGCGTGTAGCGTTGTTCAAATTTTTATCATGTAGATATTTTATGTTAGAAAGGATTCTTACGTATGCAGGCTAAAGCTTAATTATATGCAAGTTGATCAACATTTGTAATATAGTCAAATTCCTACAAGGTGGGCATTGACTCAGTTTTCCTATGTCAGACTTTTGTCTCAAAAATGAACGTCTTAGGAACAAATTAATTGTACAACTAAAAACGTTGGTTTCAGGGATAAAAACAGCACCTAAACCCATACCTAAATCAAAGTTCCTTAATTATACTTTTTTGTTGAGTTATGGTGCAATCTTGTTTTGAAATTAAATAAAGAAGGTAAGCATGACATTATGATGCAGAAAGTGATTTTTTGAAAATCAGGGATGCTGTGGAACAGCCCGAGGAATCTAGGTTATAGTCGATCTATTTCCACTTTTGGCCTATTGTATCAAGTCCAGCCTTTTCCAGATCTTCTGGAGTCATAGCGATGCGGAAACGACATTGCGCATTAAAATTTAAAAAAAATGGCTCTGCAAAGAATGGGATTTGTGATTGATCAGCTACGTCAATAATTAAAACGGCACTACGTGCACCATGCTCTTCTACAAAATAAACAGATTCCGGTTTAAGCTCATCTAAAATTTTGCGAATGCTTTCACCAATAGTACCTGCACGAACTAAACTATTGAATGGCTCATTGGGAAATGTTGCTGTCATCAGCATACGCATATTCCACTCTCCTATTGTATTAGGGTATATATTGAAAGATAGATGCTAATCTGTATTAAGTCAATCCAGAAAAGATCAGCAAATAATTTATAATTAATTTGCTGAATTATGATTTTCCAGGAATACAATATATGCACAAAACTCGCATTGAGGCATTTAGTGATGGCAGTACGATGGAAAGCAATTGGGGCGAATGGAATTCCAATGCTACTTTAATTCTTGTTCAACCGCCTTGATCACCTTTTTCGCATTAGGTTTAGTTATTGATGAAAACCATTCTACTAATTCTCCATTTTTATTAAATAGATATTTATAGAAATTCCAATGCGGCTTTCCTAACCAGCCTACTTGTTTAGCAATGGCTTGATAACAAGGATGAGCATCTGTTCCGGTTACTTTATTTTTATCCGTTATGGGAAAAGAAACCGCAAAATGGTCTTTTACAAAACAGGCAATTTCTCCTGAATTTCCAGGTTCCTGATTCGCAAAGTCATTAGACGGTACGCCCACAACCACTAAACCTTTATCGCGATACTTATCCCAAAGTTCCTGTAATTCTTTATACTGCGGAGTAAATCCGCATTTAGATGCCGTATTAACTAATAATATAGGTTTACCACGATAGTCTGCCAAGTTCAGCGGTGTACCATCTAATTTATTGAATTGAAAGTTATAGATATTCATATAGATCTCCTATTGTTTAAAGGTAACTACTCACTCTGTAGAAAGGAACCATGCTATTTCGCCGATCTTGAACGAAAATGGCATTAGAAAATGCTCACATACTACGTGTATGCTCCACTTTTCTAATACCATTTTCGTTCAACCTCGACAAAATATCAAGGTTCTCCAAGTTTTATTGGGAGGGTGCGAGTAGTTACCTTTAAAGTTCCCCTTGAACACGTTTTAACACCTTAATACCTTCTTCTGGATTGAGATGCAAAATACTATATTGCACTAATTTTCGGCGATCGTCTTGCACTTCTGCACGGACCAAGAAGTATTTACTGGTGATACCTATCATCGATACTGCATTCCCGCCACCTTTTTCTTTATCAACAATTTTATTCAGTTGTTCCTGCAAAGACTCTTGGGTGTAATAAGGCCGCGAAGCCAAAACACTTTTCGCATCAGCCACTTCAGCTTTTAAAATGGCCGCCAATAGTTCAGGAGTGGTTGTGTTGATATTTACCGTGATCAATTCACTTCCTCCTTGTGTAGCGCCAGAAGGTGCAGTAGAAGCTACCCTAGTATTAACGGGTAACGCAGAAATAAAGGGTTGAATTGCACTGAAAATTTCATTATTTACCCCTTGTACTAGCCGTAATTCACTGATGCTCCATAAAAGTTGGTGAGCAGGACGATAAGGTTGCGGTAATTTTAAATAATAATTATCCATTTCCGTTTCAGCAGGCATTATCCAATAAAGTAAGGCTTCCGTTAGTGCTCGTGATTGTACTGCTGGTAATGTTGCTTGATTTTCCAGTAGTCGCGTGAACATCCAGGCTGGGGTATAGAGATCTTCATCGGTTAAAAAATCGGCAGGAGTTAACTCTTGCTCTACTTCTTGTTGTTTTTGTTCTGCATCGCGTTGTGCTTGTTGTTCTTGTGGCGTTTGTGATGGGTTTTCTTGTTCGGCAGCTTGCTCTTCTTCTTCCTCTTTTACGTTGTTTATCAGCACATTATTGATATTAAATAAACTTTGCAAATCATAAATTTGTCCACTGATCTGCAGGCCTTCTCGTTGAAATGCTTCTAAAGGCAACGCCCAAATTTGTTCTAAGGTAATATAATCTGTTTCTGGCGTAATCTGATTGGCTACAGACTGCAATATACCCTTAGCCCATAACTCAACCCATGAGGCTTCTGCGAGCAATCGTTCTTGTTGGAAAATACTTTCGGTCCGTCTTATTTCCAAATCTTGACGCGATAACATACCAATCGAGAGCATGGTCACAATACTCATCAACAGTAAAGCACTTATTAGCGCACTACCTCGTTGTTTCTGCATAATTACTCTCATTCACTTTAAAGCGCCACATAATTATCCCATACCGTGGGTGCACAAAACTCCATTCTACAGCACTGGGTAAGTCGAAATAACCCGGATAATTGGCTAGCCAGCCTGGCACTTGCGATACTTCGGTTACCCAAGAACTTTTGGCTTCACCATATTTATCATAATAAATAAAATTAACTTCGGTAATATCCGGCAATAAAGTACGGTAAGACACTACACTATCCTTGGTGCGATCTAATACCGGCCATTCATAGCGCATTAATTTTTTACCATCATAAGTATATGCCACGCGAACTAACGTGCTACGTTCCGGTAATTCTTGTGGATTAGGTATACCGGCTCGCGTAAACTCCATCATGATTTCGCCCATGATCGGAATATCACTCATAAAACGAACGCCAAGCCCACGCGCTCCCAACCAACCTGGCCGTGATTCTTGCGCGCCATCTAAGATTGGGCGATTTATCGCTTGTGAAAGGTCGCGCTGGATTAACACATAAGTAAATTGCAGCTCAGCCAACTGATCTGTGATTTCTATTTGCCGTTTATCGCTGATGATAACCGCCTGCAAGCCTGTTACCGCTATAGTTGAAACAATCGCCAAAATTAATAAGGCGATGAGAACTTCAATAAGGGTAAAACCGTGATTTTTCTGGTTATTCAGGGTCATAGGAGTTTGATTGTAGTGGCTATAGATGAGCATCATAGTCGATCTTATGCTTTTGGCATAGCAGCTACAGCAATTCCCAGCGAAGTTTCGCCGTGAACTGCTTCCTTATTTTTAAAATCAACTCAAATTTCACTGGGAATTGCTGTAGCTGATATAAATATGGGTTAGATTATTGACAAATAAATTCACTTCCCATAAGATATTGCTTGCATTTTAAATAGCCAAAAGATTACAAGCATGCCGAGAGTAGCATTTAGCGCAGACACACCCCTTTTAGAAAGTTTAGTAGCTTTAGAAAACGTCTTAACTGAAACTATTGCAGCTGCCAAAAAGAATACTCCTGGACTAGCGACTTTTATTTCTCTAGAGAACAATCTCTATGATTTACTTAATGTAGCACCTCAATCTGAGGTTTTTCTAGCTAAATTGACCCACTTAGGTAGGTTAAAAAAAGGCGCGGAAAAGATAAATAACGTTGCTTTAGCTCAAGCCCTAGAACGAGTTATTCAAACTGGGCATGATTTACGTGCAGCAACTCCTCCAGCTCCTCCTACAACTTGCCCTGTAAGAACACCACGCCCTAAAATAAATATAAATAATACCTTGCGGTGCATGGCTATTTCGCGCAAAATTTATAAAAGCTCTGAAACATTGCAACCTGTTATTATCCTTTATAATAAATTAGCTGCCGTCATCTCAGAAAATATCCGAAATTCTAACCACGCTATTATTTCCCTGCAAAAAGTCTTAACTTTACTTGCTTATGTTGATGAAGAAAATTTTACCGAAATAACAGCAAAAATAAATCCAATGCTAGAAACTATCCATAAATTTAGCGAAAGTAAGGACGCTAAAAATCAACCGAATATTTATGAAGGCTTGGTTGACCTCCTTAAAAAAATTGAGCAATATTTAAATTCTTGTGAAAAAAGCCTTCATGCACAAGAACTTCCTAAGGCTCAAATTGCTGAAGTTCCTATGCAAGGCTCCTCTACGCCGCAAGCTAATTAATATATACCGCTACCTGCGCATAGTATTTTCTAAAGTTGAACGATAAGTGATTAACGTCACAATAGGATCTTGGTTTTCTTTTTCACGAACTTCTAAAGTGATCTGGAGGATATTAGGATCTATCGTGGGATTACTATAAGCCTGCCACAGCCAAGATCGATCGGCTAGTTCCATAGTAGACTGCCAGCGCCCTGCAACCGGTTGCAATCCATCTATGTTCGTTTGAATAGACACCCAAGCATTTTGCGCGACCCATTGCGCAAGCGTACGTTCTTGAATGTAACGTAAATTGCGCGTGGTGGCTTCAGAAGTTTGCACCGCGGCCAACATTGCCATACCAATAATGCTTAGCGCTAATAGAACTTCGATAAGAGTAAAACCACTGTTATTATTCATTTTCTAGAATCTTCGTTTCGCCATTATTGGCAATTTCTACGTCATAATGAATTTCTTCATTACTAATAACTACAGTTACCGGAGTCGCACTCCCGGTAGCAGAAAACCCAATTTGAGGGACACGCACACCTTGCAGCGTATTGGGTAAGGCACCCAACAGCTGCTCCGAACGCAAGGTTATGCGCAAGGGTTCTGGGAGATCATATTCTTTTAATGCGCGGTCATCCGTTATCAACATCCATTTTTTGTTAGTGTAATCATATTTCCACACCGCATATCCGGTTGACCATATGCCCACGCCTAAATCCATTTGGTCGATAATTGCAGTTTGTCCTACCAACTGCAAATAACGCTGCAAGTGATTCGCTTCTTGCTTTACTACCCGACCACCACGCGTATTGCCTATGGTTAAGCTGGTGGCCAGGGCAACAATGGCAATGATAAATACCACCACTAGAATTTCAATTAAGGTGAAACCAGCCATTCTCCTTATAGAAAAGCGAGCGAGGGTTTCTTTCATTTATTTCCAGTTTCCTATCTCTTGCTCAGATCCTTCTCTGCCCTCTGGGCCTAAAGAATAAACATCGATAGCACTATGAGTACCTGGGTTACGATATTCATAAGAGCGCCCCCAAGGATCGGTAGGTAATGTACGCAAATAACCTTCTGGGTTCCAATTACGAGGAATCGGTTCACTAGCAGGCTTGGTTACTAACGCTTCATAACCCTGTTCCTGCGATGGATAGAATCCATTATCTAAGCGGTATAAATCTAAAGCTTGCACTAATGTGCCCACATCTTGTCGTGCACGTACAATACGTGCTTCGTCCGGGCGACTAATAATCGATGGGACTACAACCATAGCTAAAATACCAATAATAACTACCACCACCATAATTTCGATCAACGTAAATCCTGCCATTTTAGCTAAACGTTCACGTTGTGATAAAGCTTGAAGTACAGTTAACTGTTGCATATTTTAATCCTTATTTATTTTCAAATACC
>JBIOEC010000009.1:0-12225 GCA_044445645.1 Gammaproteobacteria bacterium
CTACTCAAATCGTCAAGGAGAACTATACTGATATTGTATTGTAGCAATCTTCCCATTGCTGCATTGATAGGATGTATAGTATGAGCAATAGAGAAACCATAAAAGCAATATGGTCAAAGATATTTAATCAAACAGAGTTTTCCCCACAAGATACTTTTTCATTATTAGGCGGCAATAGTCAACTTGCTGATAAATTATTTTTATTACTAGAAGATGCATTTGGCCAAGCGCTAGGGATTAGCACGACCGTTGCTTATGATTATCCCATTATGGATAAGCAAATTGATTACATTGAACGCTTAATCCAGGGTAAAAAAGAGCGCATTAAAAAGCATCATCACTCTTTTAAACGAGAGCCTATTGCAATTATCGGTATGGCATGCCGTTTCCCGGGTGGCGCAAATACGCCTGAAGACTATTGGCAAGCATTATTTGAAGGCAAAGATGTTCTAGAAGAAATCCCTATCAGCCGCTGGGACATTAATAAATATTATGACCCTAACCGCAAAAAGCCAGGCAAAATGGTGGCCCGAAAAGGCGGATTTATTACTGATCATGATAAATTTGATGCAAAATTTTTCCATATTTCACCTAAAGAGGCCGAGTTTTTAGATCCAAATCAACGTATCGCACTTGAAACTACATGGCATGCATTAGAAGATGCTCGAATTAAACCAGAAACATTATCAGGCACTTCTACCGGTGTGTTTATGGGGGTTATGTTTCATGATTATGAGGTTTTATTAGAAAAAGGTGGGTTAAGCGAACGAAGTTCTGCTTATTTAAATCTAGGCACATCAGAAGGTGCTGTTGCTGGAAGAATTTCATATAGTTTGGGGCTACAAGGCCCTTCGATGGTGCTAGACACTGCCTGTTCATCGTCTTTAGTGGCTTTACATGAAGCGTGTCAACATATCCGTTTGGGAGAATGTGATTTAGCATTGGCTGGTGGCGTGAATTTAATGTTGCTACCAGAAGTATCAGTTAGTTTTTCTCAAGCTAATATGCTTTCCCCTGATAGTTGCTGTAAAAGTTTTTCTGATGATGCCAATGGCTACGTTCGAAGTGAAGGCTGTGGAGTTGTGGTTTTAAAACGGTTAAGCCAGGCTATCAAAGATGGCGATAAAATCCTGGCCGTGATTAAAGGCTCAGCTGTTAATCAAGACGGCGCTTCTAGTGGTATGACCGTACCGAATCGTTTAGCGCAGCAAGATTTATTAGAAGAAGCATTGGCCATGGCCAATTTATCCTCTAACGATATTGATTATATTGAAGCGCACGGCACAGGCACGCCGCTGGGTGACCCAATTGAAATGGGTGCCATTGAGCAAGTTTATCAAGGCAGAGATAGAGTACTTTATATTGGTAGTGTAAAATCGAACATAGGTCATTTAGAAGCTGCGTCGGGTATGGCCGGTGTGATGAAAGTGATTTTATCGCTGCAGCATGAATACATTCCCGCCAATTTACATTTTCGGGCATTAAATCCCCGCATCCATTTGGACAATATTCCTGCACAAATTCCAGTAGAGCCGATTGCCTGGAAAAAAAAATCTGACAAGCTGCGCCGAGCAGGGATTAGCAGTTTCGGATTCACCGGCACCAACGCACACGTCATTATAGAAGAAGCAGAAATAAAACCAGCCATGCTGCAGGCAGCAAATGCAATCGACAAATATGTGACGCCCTCAACGTTTATTCTTTCAGCCAAAACTTCACGTGCATTAGAAGCCTATGTTCAAAGCTATATTGATTTTCTTAAAAGAAATCCACAAATTTCTATCGACGACATCTGTTACACCTTACAAATAAGCCGCGAATTATTCACACATGCCCTCTTGCTAGAAGTTAACTCTACGCAAGAACTGCTTGAAAAACTGGAGCAACATGATTTTACAACTCTCACCAAAGATAGAGTAATCGCATTAACTCAAGACAGGCCAAAACTTGAATCGGTACATTACCAAAAAATAAATCTACCTACGTATCCTTTTGAAAAAAAATATTTATGGTTTAAAGCGTCAGGTAATATCAGCGTACCCGAGGGAGAGCCGCTGATGCCTTCGGAAAGTCATTTAATCCTAAATATACCTGGCAATCTCTCTAGCCTGAGCTTTACACCGTTTACATTACCGGCTTTAAAAGCCGATGAAATTTGCATAGAAGTTAAATGCGCGAGTTTAAATTTCAGAGACATATTGCATGCCTTAGATGAGTACCAGGGTTTGCAAGGTCAGATGGGATTAGAATGTTCAGGTATCGTGCAGGCGGTGGGTGAGGAGGTTGAAGTTTTTAAACCTGGAGATGCCGTTTATGGTATCGCCTTAGGCTCATTTGCCTCTGCTGTTATTACCAAAGCGGCATTGGTTTTGCCTAAACCACCGCAGTTAATTTTTGAAGAAGCGGCAACTTTACCGATGGCCTATTGGACGGCTTACGAGAGTCTGATTCAGCAAGCGCAATTAAAAGCCAGCGAGAGGGTCTTAATTCATGCAGCTGCAGGAGGTGTGGGATTAGCCGCAGTCCATGTAGCTAAAGCTTTAGGCGCACAGATTTATGCAACTGCCGGAAATAAAGAAAAACGTTCTTATTTAGCCTCATTAGGTGTCATGCATATCTATGACTCACGCTCTGTGGATTTTTCTGCGGCAATTATTAAGGACACCGAAGGTGAGGGTGTGGCGGTGGTCTTAAACAGTCTGACTAGTCCTTGTTTTATTGAAGCCACTTTAGCTTGCACCGCCCAAAATGCACGTTTTATTGAAATTGGACGGCGACATATTTTCAGTGTTGAAAAAATGCATGAATTACGTCCGGATGTAGACTATCACATTATTGATTTTGATAATGCTATTACCCTTGGCGAAAATAATGTGTCTAAGACTTTATTAGCTGTTCATCAAGAAATAGAAGCCAATCATTATCCACCTTTGCGCTATGATTGTTTTAGTGCCGATGAGTTGGTAGAAGCTTTTCGCTACATGCAGCAAGCCAAACATATTGGCAAGATAGTAATTTCGCAATTGTGGCAATCACGACGACTCCACGCTGAGTTAACAGAAGCTGAGAGCGCAGCTACGCCGGTCATTTCTCTTGAAAGCCAAGATGCTATAAAAACGTATGTGCGCACGCAGCTAGCAGAAGTTTTGGGTTTGCCTTTAGAAGAGCTGGAAGATGATAAAGGTTTTATGGAGATGGGGTTTGATTCTCTTTTGGCAGTAGAGCTTAGCCGCCGCTTAAAAAACCTCGCGGGAGAAGGTGTTGAATTAGTCGCTAACACCATATATGACTATCCTACGGTTAATCGCTTGACCGACTATCTGAGCGGCCTCAAGCCTGTTACTGCTGCCGTTATTTCTATTCCCCGCACACTTGAACAAGATATTGCCATCGTGGGGATGAGTTGTCGCTTTCCAGGGCATTCAAATTCACCCGAAGCATTTTGGGATTTTTTAATGCAGCAAGGTGATGGGATAGTGCCTATTTCTAAAGAACGGGCAGCGCTGGTGGGTTGTTCCAGCGATACGCCTTGGGTAGCCGGGTTTATTGATAACCCAGAATTATTTGACCCGCAGTTTTTTGGGATCAGCCCCAGAGAGGCTGAGCAAATGGATCCGCAACAGCGTTTATTGCTGATGGTGTCGTGGGAAGCCTTGGAGAACGCCGGTTATTACCCCAAGCATCTTCAAGAAACTAAGACAGCGGTATTAATCGGTGCTGGTTGGGTAGAGTATGAGCAACTAAGAAGCAGTACGCCAACAACAAAAGAAGATGAGAGTTACTCTGTCCTCGCATTATCAGGCAATTTATTAAGTGCATTAGCGGGCAGACTCTCATATTCGCTAGGCCTGCAAGGGCCAGCATTGACCATTGATACGGCATGCTCATCTTCGTTAGTGGCGATTAGTAATGCGTGTGATAGCCTGCGATCCCAGCAATGTGATATGGCTTTAGCCGGTGGGGTGAGTTTGGATTTATCCTATCCAAGGGTTGAGCAATTTAATCAAGCCCATATTTTAAGCCCAACAAATTCCTGCAAAACATTTGATGCAGCGGCAGATGGTTATGTGCGAGGTGAAGGTTGTGGGATATTGGTATTAAAACGTTTGAGTGATGCGCAAAAAGCTGGTGATAGAATATTGGCCGTGATCAAAGCGAGTTGTGTCAATCAAGATGGTGCTAGCAGCGGATTTAATGCGCCCAATGGTGTGGCCCAAGAAAGACTGATGCAAGAAACTATTGCCAGAGCGAGTATTGACGCTAACGATGTAGATTACATTGAAACCCATGGCACAGGTACTCGCTTAGGCGATCCAATAGAAACCCATGCGCTGATGTCGGTTTATGGTCAGCAGCGCGAAATCCCATTGATATTAGGCGCGGTAAAAACCAATATTGGACATACTGAAATGGCCTCGGGTGTTGCCAGTCTCATTAAGGTCATTTTGGCCTTAAATCATCAGATCATACCTCCCAATATCCATTTCCATGAGTTAAATCCTGAAATTAAATTAAATGAAAATGTTTTGATTGCCCAAGAAGGCAAAGCATGGCCTAAAACCGACAAACCTCGATTAGCAGCCGTGAGCGCGTTTGGACTGACGGGTACCAATGCACATGTGATATTAGAAGAGCCGCCTGTTCAGGACGAAAGCCAGTTAAGACCTGTTTTACCTAAAACAGTTTTTCATTGTCAACCTTATTGGGTACATGTATTAATGCACAAGAAAAAAAGAGATGTTTTGGGCGAAGAAGTGCATCCTTTGTTAGGGGTATGTCTACCTGAAACAGTAAACCAAGCCATCATTTATGAGCAAAGCTTGGAATTGAATGATGAAGACCTGAGTTATTTGCAAGACCATAAAATTTATGACCATGTGGTTTATCCTGCTGCGGCCTATATAGAATTATTAATTAGCGCATTAAGAATGCAGGGCAATGGAAATATTGCGCTTAAGAACCTAACGATTGAACGGCCATTAGTCCCCACCTCAAGCTCAACAAAAATACAACTGATGCTGGATAAAGATCAGCTTTCAATTTACAGCAAAAATTCTGAAGGATGGGGATTATACAGCCAGTGCATCAGAGACGAGAGCCCTTATTTATATGAAGCTGCAGAATCTTTATCGGCATTGGAAGCAAGAGTAAATAAGAATGTTGATGTTGCGAGTTTCTATGCCAAGGTAAAAGCCGCGGGTATTGATTATGGTCCTAAATTTCAAGTCATACAATGCGCAAAAATGACGGATAATGAAGTACTGGTTTATTTAAAATCGCCTTTATTCGATAAACGTTACGCTGCTTATCCTGCGCTGTTAGATGGTGGTTTACAGGCGATAGGTTTATTGGCGCAAGACGGTATTTACTTACCCATAGGTTGTGAAAATGTTTTGTGGTATCAATCCTTCACAGCTGAGATGGTTGCCCATATTCATTTGCTAGCAAAAGAAAAAAACCAAGCGTTGGTTAAAGCCGACATTGATTTTTATTCGGGTGAAACATGCATTATGCGCCTAAAAGGTTTTGAGGCCAAACGCGCCAGTAAAGCGGCGATGTTTCAAGGGCGGCATTGGTATTATGAGATCCAATGGAATAAGTATGAGCCCATTAGACAAGAAACATCCAAAGCAGCAACGGTTTATGACGCAAGACATCAAGATGAACCCGCCATTGGACTCTTATCGTATTTACAAAATCAACTTACCGAAAGCCCAAATACCGCAGGGCTTTATATTATTACTGAAAATGCTTATGGCAATCCGATTAATCTACCTCAAAGCAGTTTAAATGGTTTTATTAAAACGGCAATATTAGAGCACCCTGAGCTGAATATTGCGCAGTTAGATGTTACCCAAGGACAAAATATTGAGCCATTGATTGAGATATTAAACCACGGCATAGGTAACGCACAGATCCTTAAATATAAAGAAGGCGAGTGGTATAACCAAACGGTGGTCAGACAAACCGGATTGCAGTTGCCAACCGGTGAGTATCGATTAGTCAAGGATGATAGTGGATTATTAGAAAAACTAGAACTTATAGAAGAAGATATACTGACACCCAACGATGATGAAATTATCATTGAACCCCGAGCGGTCGGATTAAATTTTAGAGATGTGCTTAATGCGATGAATTTATATCCTGGAGATCCAGGCCCCTTGGGTGGCGATGTCTCTGGTATAATCAAATCCATCGGGAAAAACATCAGTGAATATCAAGTGGGCGATGAAGTTTTTGGATTATGTGTAGGTGGTTTAGCCAGTCAAACTATTAGCAAACCTGGGCTGATTATTCATAAACCTAAACAAATGACATTTGCCGAAGCTGCTTCGATTCCAACAATATTTATGACGGCTTATTTAGCACTCATAAAATTAGCCAAACTTAAAGCGAATGAAACCATACTGATCCATGCGGGCGCAGGTGGAGTAGGATTAGCCGCCATACAAATTGCGCAATATTTAAAAGCCAAGATTATTTGCACAGCGGGCAGTGATGAAAAGAGAAAATATCTGCAAAGCTTGGGTGTTAAACAAGTGTATGATTCTAGAGACACCACGTTTAAAGATGATATTAAAAATGTGGATGTCGTATTAAATTCATTATCAGGTAAAGGTTTTATTGAAGCTGGTTTACAATGCTGTGCCAAAAATGCCAGATTTATCGAGATTGGCAAAAGAGACATCTGGAGTGAACAAGACGTTAAAAACTTCAGAAGTGATATTGACTATCACATCCTGGCATTAGATCAGATGGACACTGAAAAACCATTAGCAGAAGTGATGAGTCTTTTTAGCAGCAAGATATTAAAGCCGGTTTTGAAAACCGAGTTTGCATTAACGCAAGCCAAAGAGGCGTTTAAATATTTACAACAAGCCAAACAAATTGGCAAAGTCGTTATCACTTTGCCACCTGCCCATATTAGATTTAAAGAAGATGCGTATTATTTAATCACCGGCGGTTCAGGTGGTATTGGCCTTGAGGTGGCTCATTATCTCAGCGAGCATGACGCAAAACATATTATTCTGGCATCAAGACATGCGCCCAATCTACATACAATAGCAGCTTTAAAACAACAAGGCGTTGACATTATTGTTGCGCAATGTGACATCAGCCAAGAAAAGCAAGTCAAAGCTCTTATCAAAAAATATCCTATTAAAGGTATTTTTCATACGGCTGGTATCATTGAAGATGCACCATTGGATAAACAAACTCAAGCGTCATTTGAGCATGTGTTTGCCGGCAAAGCCAAGGGCGCATGGTATCTACATGAAGCTAGCAAAAAATTAGATTTAGATTACTTTGTTTTGTTTTCATCCATCGCATCAATGAATGGTTTTCTGGCGCAAAGCAACTATGCCGCAGCCAATAGTTTTTTAGATGGGCTTGCGCAATATAGACAGCAACAAGGGTTACAAGCCATCAGCATCAACTGGGGGCCCTGGAAAGAAGTAGGGATGGCAAAGGATTTAGTATCTATCCATGCGCGTCAAGGATTAAAGCCGCTGAGCAATCAAGAAGCCTTAGAAGCATTAACCTATGCATTAAAACAACCCTGCAGTCAATTAGGTGTTGTCAGTGCCAATTGGGAGCTGTACAGTGAAAGTCTGGCGCAAACACCTCCCTGGCTTGAGGCGTTAATAGAGAAAAAGCCAGGTTCAAGCTTTATCCAATCCTTACAAAATGCTCCCCTTGAACAGCGTGAAGAGAGATATTAAAACAAGCGATTATCCACGAGGTGAAAAAAGTTTTGGGTCAATCGCAAGCGATTGATGAAAACAAAGGCTTTTTTGAGATGGGTATGGATTCGCTCATGTCATTAGAGTTGAAAAACCGATTGCAAAGTTTGGTAGGAAAATCCTTATCCAATACTTTGACCTTTGATTATCCGACGACAGATACATTGATTACTTACCTTGCCAGTGTATTGAAGATAAAAGAATTGCCACAAATTAAATCCACTATTCAATATATTAGTCCCAGTGAACCGGTTGCTGTCATCGGCATGGGTTGTCGTTTCCCCGGCGGTGCCAATAGTCCTGATGAATTTTGGCAGCTATTAGAACAGGGGTTTGATAGCAGTATCGAGATCCCTAAAAACCGCTGGGATGCAGATAAGTACGCGGGGCTGATTAGCTCACGCAAGAGCAGCTTTATCACCACACCGATTGATGAGTTCGATGCGTTGTTTTTTGGCATTAGCCCTAGAGAAGCTGAGTATCTTGACCCACAACAACGCTTATTATTAGAAACCACCTGGGAAGCATTAGAAAATGCCAGCATTTTACCCATATCGTTGCGTGATTCATTCACCGGCGTTTTTGTTGGGATTTGTAGCAATGATTATGGAGATTTGTTAAAAAAATATTTGCGTGATGAGGATATTGATGCGTATGTGGAAACAGGCAATACAGCAAGTACGGCCACTGGAAGGATTTCTTACACATTAGGGTTAAAGGGGCCAAGTCTAGCTATTGATACCGCTTGTTCTTCTTCATTAGTGGCGTTACATCAAGGCTGCTTATCGCTTAGAAATGGTGAAAGTGATATGGTGATTGCAGGCGGCGTCAATGCCTTACTTTCGCCGCAATTAAGTATTGATTTTAGTCAAGCCAATATGCTGGCAACTGATGGACATTGTAAAACCTTTGATAAAGATGCTGATGGTTATGTGCGGGGCGAAGGTTGCGGCATTATTATATTAAAACGGCTAAGTGATGCGCAACGAGATAATGACAGGATACTTGCCATCATAAAAGGCAGCGCCGTGAATCAAGATGGGGCGTCAAGTGGATTGACGGTGCCCAATGGTCCTGCACAAGAAGCAGTGATTCAAAGAGCCTTGCAACAAGCCAAATTAAAACCTGAGGATATTGATTATATAGAAGCACATGGTACAGGTACCAGCTTGGGTGATCCGATAGAAATCAATGCAATTTCTCAAGTATTTAAAGACAGATCAAATCCATTAACCATCGGTACGGTTAAGACTAATATTGGTCACTTAGAAGCTGCTGCGGGTATTGCCGGGGTTATTAAAACCATTCTTTCCATGCAACATGAAAAGATACCGAAGCACTTGCATTTTAAAGAATTAAATCCATCCATACATCTTGAAGAAATACCAGCGCAACTTCCATTAAATGCCATGGATTGGAAAAAACAAAAAAACAGAATCAGAAGAGCAGGTATTAGCAGCTTTGGTTTTAGCGGCACGAATGCGCATGTGATATTAGAAGAAGCGCCAGCGCAAGACGCGCGCCAATGGCGTCCTGACTTAAATAAAACGGTATTTAATCGAAAACGGTATTGGGCGAAAGCCTTATCTGAAAACATTTCTGAGTCGACACCCACATTAGAAAATAAAATTGACCTTCTTCCCAGCATGCAAATTGCAGCGATGACACAGAATCAAATTTTAAATCAAGTCAGAGCGCAGGTTCTTACTGTTTTGTCATTACCTATAGAAGAAACCCAGTATGATGAAAAAGGTTTTTTTGAGTTAGGCATGGATTCATTGATGGCAGCGGAGCTGGGGCAACGGATTCAAAAAATATTTCTGGATATCAAATTTGATAGCACGGTTGCTTTTGATTACCCAACCATTGTCAAGGTGAGTGAATATATTGAAATGCAGGCAACAGGAGGAAAACCTAAGCCATCTATTCAGTTGATTCAATACCATGCAGAGCCGATTGCGGTCATAGGCATGAGTTGTCGTTTCCCAGGCGGCGCCAATAGCACAGAAGAATTTTGGCAGCGATTAGAGCAAGGTTTTGATGCGGCGTCTGATATTCCCAAAACACGTTGGGATATGGATGAGTATAACGCGGCAGGCGAAAAAATTTATGTGAGAAAAGCCGGTTTATTAAACGTGCCGATTGAAATGTTTGATGCCAGTTTTTTTGGATTAAGTCCTCGCGAAGCAGTTGCCTTGGATCCACAGCAGCGCTTATTGCTAGAAGTCTGCTGGGAAGCATTAGAAGATGCAAACATTGCGCCGAGATCATTGCAAGAGAGTTTAACGGGCGTATTTATTGGTATATATAGCACCGACTATCATGATGTATTAAACAAATGTTCACTTGATGATTCATTAATGACTTATCTGGGCACAGGTAATGCTGGCAGCACCGCGACCGGCCGGATATCTTATACCTTGGGACTCAAAGGCCCTAGCTTTGCTGTTGATACGGCTTGTTCTTCATCTTTAGTGGCCTTACATCAAGCCTGCATATCTTTGCGTGAAGGGGAAAGCGATTTGGCCATCACCGGTGGGGTGAATGTGATTTTGTCACCTGATGCCATGGCATTAGAGTGCAGCATGCAAATGCTATCTCCTGAAGGAATGTGCAAGACATTTGATAAAGACGCCGATGGATTTATGCGCGGTGAAGGCTGCGGTATTATTATATTAAAACGTTTAAGTGATGCACAAAGAGATAATGATAAAATATTGGCAGTGATAAAAGGAAGTAGCGTCAATCAAGATGGAGCTAGCAGTGGATTAACAGTACCTAATGGTCCATCGCAAGAGGTGGTGATCCAAAGAGCCTTGCAACAAGCCAAATTAAATCCGGATGATATTGATTATATCGAAGCCCATGGCACTGGCACGAGTTTGGGTGACCCCATTGAAGTGAATGCGATTTCACATGTATTTAAAGATAGAACAACGCCGCTGACAATAGGCACGGTTAAAACCAACATTGGGCATTTAGAAGCCGCAGCGGGTATCGCAGGTATCATTAAAACCATCCTTTCCTTACAGCATGAAAAGATCCCTCCACATTTGCATTTTAAAACATTAAATCCAGCGATTCATTTAGAAGAAATACCCGTGCAAATTCCATTACAAGCGTTAGAATGGAAAAAACAATCCGATCGGATCCGAAGAGCCGGAGTGAGTTCATTTGGCTTTAGTGGCACCAATGCACATGTTATTTTAGAAGAGGTATCGGTTCAAGATGAAAATGAACTAAGAGCCGTCCTACCCAAAACAGTATTTAATCGTCAACGTTATTGGCCAGATGCATTAACAAATAAAGAGAGAATGAATGTTTTAAGTGCTGAGGTACATCCACTGCTAGGTATCCATTTCCTTCCTATTGCCAATGAAGAGCGGAATATTTTTCAGTGTGATGTAGATATTAATGAGAGCCGTTTAAGTTATCTTAAAGATCATCAAATCTATGGTCAAACCCTGTTTCCAGCCGCCGCTTATGTTGAATTGATGCTGGCGGCGATGCATTTACATCATAATGAGCCAGGGTTGCAAGCGATAGAGTTAAAAGACCTAGCAATCTATTTGCCACTGGAATTAAACCAAGAGAATAAGACGCCACTACAAGTGATAATGACACCTGGTGGAAAAGAACAATATATCAAAATTTATGCACAAAAAGCAGATAAAGAATTTGTTGAATGGCCATTGTATGCGCAGGCCAGTGGGCATTTAATTGCGAATTTGGCGCCGGGGGAAAAGAGCTCAATTAATGCGATGAAAGCGCGCTGTGATAGATCTATCAATGTCGCCGAATTGTATAACAAACTCAGTCATCAAGGTTTGCAATATGGGCCTGCTTTTCAATTGCTCGCTGAAGTACAATGCAATGAAAATGAAGTGATAGCATGCATTGCAAATCCCGGATTAATCGATAATCGCTATCAAGTATATCCAGCACTATTAGATAGTTGTTTCCATGCAGCAACTTGTTTATTACAACACCAAGGTGGCTCAGTGTATTTGCCGTTGAGTTTTGATAGTGTTGCACTCTATCAGCCTATAACCAAAGAATGTTACGTGTATGTTCAATTAATCCCTATGAATAATAATACTCCTGCGGATATGGTCGGCTTTGATTTTGAAATTTTGAATCTGAGCGGCGAAGTGCTGGCAAAAATTTTAGGATTTAAAGCAAAAAAAGTCAGCCAGACAGAGCTGTTAAATCTGCTAGGTAAAAGCGAGGATATACAGGAGTGGTGTTATACAACGGTCTGGCAAGCATATGAGCCAAGTGCAGTAGAGGAAATATTATCACCGATTTTTTCGGTGACTTATGATGCGCGTATAGATGGGGATGCTGCAATCAACGCCGATAGTGCTGTTAGATTGCTAATGTTTATTCAAGATTTGATCCAAAATCATCCTGAAACCAATCAAGTGAATATTATTACCGAACAAGCGTATTCTCTAAAGAATGAAGATATTCATTTAAAACA
>JBIOEC010000010.1:0-12054 GCA_044445645.1 Gammaproteobacteria bacterium
GTATCTCTTACCATAACAAGCTTTTTAAAAAGTAAATTTATAGATTCACCCAGACAAACTCGCGTAAAGCAGTATAATCAAACCCATGAAATTTTAAATTATCAGATTAGCAAACTCGAGCAACATCGAAAAATAGTAGAGCAAAAAAAGCTTGCAGTACTAAGAGCAGACAAGCCTACCCCTCCTTCCAGTCCTTCTCTTGCAACAGCTTATGCAAATATGTCTTAAACTCCTTGCCAATTTCAGGATGCTTCATGGCATAAGTCACAGTGGCCTCGATATAGCCCAGCTTGCTACCGCAATCATAACGCTGACCGCTGAATTCAAAGGCATAGCAAGGCTGAGTCGCCAATAATTGGGCAATAGCATCGGTAAGCTGGATCTCATCTCCTGCTCCCGGACGGCCGTTGGCTAAAAGTTCAAAAATTTCGGGTTGCAGAATGTATCGTCCAGCAACGGCTAGATTGGACGGGGCTTTATTAGCTGGCGGTTTTTCTACAATTTGGTTAATCCGTCCAATATGATCGCCGATAGGTTCAACCGCAACTATGCCGTAACGTTCGCTAAGCTCAGGAAGAATACTTTCAACACCAATAATATTGCCTGGATTTTTTTCATACACCTTTAGCATTTGTTGCATAACCGATCCATCCTCAGAGGCATCAATTAAATCATCGGCTAATAATACGGCAAAAGGCTCATTTCCAACGACTTCGCGCGCACATAATACAGCACCACCCAAACCATTAGGAGAAGGTTGTCGCACATAAACACAATGTACGTGCGGAGGTAAAACACTGCGCACGATTTCCAGTAGCTCATCTTTGCCACGTGCGGCTAATAAATGCTCTAATTCATGATTGGTATCAAAATGATCAATAATTGCACGTTTGCTACCACTAGTAACAAAAATCATTTGGGTAATGCCCGCGGCAGCCGCTTCTTCTACCGCATATTGAATCAAAGGCTTGTCCACGATGGGTAACATTTCTTTAGGATTGGCTTTGGTTGCGGGTAAAAAACGTGTGCCTAAACCTGCGACAGGAAATACTGCTTTACGGATAGGTTTTAACATATTTTTTCCTTATTCAAAGTTGATCGACCAATTGAGTAATAAGTTACAGGAAGTTCATGCATAACAGATAAATGACAAATATTACGGCCATCAATCACTACTGTTTGCCGTAAATCTCTTAAAATGCGTGCCCAATCGACGGTATTAAACTCATTCCATTCGGTCACAATAACTAGAGCATCTGCACCTTCTGCTGCTGCATATAGGTTATCAGCATAGACCAAATCTTGACGATCGCCATAGGCTTTATGAAATGCAGGCATGGCTACTGGATCATATACGCGTACTTGCGGCACCCCGATTTTCCATAAGGTTTCGATTAGCACCCGACTACTGGCTTCACGAATATCGTCAGTATTGGGTTTAAATGCCAATCCCCATACAGCGATCACTTGTTGTCCAAGCGAACTGCCAAAATGTTCCAATAGCTTATTATATAAAATTTGCTTTTGCTGATCATTCACCGTTTCGACCGCTGATAATAATGGCATTTTTAATCCGCGTTGATGGGCGGTTTGAACTAAGGCACGCACATCTTTGGGAAAGCAGGATCCACCAAAACCACAGCCTGCACGCAAAAAATAAGGTCCAATTCTAGGATCACGTCCAATCGCTTCCCGCACAACTTCAATATCAGCGCCTACTTTTTCAGCGAGTAGGCTCAGCTCATTCATAAAACTGATACGTGTAGCTAACATAGCATTTGCGGCGTATTTAGAAAGTTCTGAGGAAGCCAAATCGGTAAATAACAATTTATCAGCAAAAATAGCATAAAGTTCAGTTAAATATTGTTTCGCGATCTCATCAGCAACGCCCATAACGATACGATCCGGTTGCATAAAATCTTTAATAGCGGCGCCTTCTTTTAGAAATTCAGGATTTGATGCGACTACAAAAGCTTGCTCGCGGCCTTGTTGAGCTAAAGTTTCATTTATAGTAGCTTGTACCTGCTCACAAGTTCCCACGGGAACGGTTGATTTCACAATAACCACTTTGAACTCTTGCATGCTACTGCCGATGGTTTGAGCAGCAGCTAAAACATAACGCAGATCAGCACTGCCATCTGCAAGAGGCGGCGTTCCTACCGCAATAAATAAACAAACACCATGTGCAACAATCTGTGAAAGATCGGTGGTAAATTTTAAACGACCCGCAGTCATATTGCTTTGCAACAGCTCATCTAATCCCGGCTCATAAATGGGACATTTGCCCTGTTGTAATTGATGTATTTTTTTTTCATCTATATCCGCGCATATCACCTCGTGCCCTAACTCGGCAAGGCAAACTCCCGTCACTAAACCTACATACCCAACTCCAAAAACACTAACTTTCATATTTTTTACTCTTTTTAGACAACCAAAAATGATAGGCGGCATATACACAGTAAACACCTAAGAATCCAAAAAACATTACCGGCTCAGGCCAGCGATATATTTCACCTAAAATTCCAATCATAGCTAAACCTGTGGCAATAAAAGTGAACAACAACACGACTTGCCACATAGGCCATTCTGAGTAGCGTACGAACAAATAATGCAAATGATCTCGGCAAGCTAACATGGGTGAACGTCGATGCAATAAACGATGGATCACTATCGTTAATAATTCACATAAAGGCACCGCAAAAAACCAGAGCATGGTTACCGGGCGCGCGATTAATTGCTCACCCTGGCTTCCTTTGATGGCAAACCATGCTAAAACCAATCCCAAAAACAAACTGCCCGCATCACCCATAAATACTCGCGCACGTTGGGTAAAACGGTAATTAAATTGCAAAAAAGCCAGTATGATTATCACTAAAATACTCAAGACACAGGACATGACTAGGTTTTGATGCCAAATTGCCATTAGCAACAGCGCACTGCTGGCCACCAAACTCAGTAAACCGGCTAAGCCATCTAAGCCATCCATCATGTTGGTAGCGTTGATTAAACTAACGATACCGAGAATACTCACTACCCATCCCACCCATAAGGGCAATAGAATATCTCCATTTCCCAATAAATCTCCCAAGTTAGTCAAAAATACTCCGCCCCATGCCACGATAAAAATCGCCACTAGCAATTGCCCGACTAAGCGTGAGCGGGCTGAGAGCTCTTTAAAATCGTCTAATACCCCAATGAATACCAGCAAGCCTGAGCCTGCAAATAAGGCACGATAATCTTGCAGGTTCACCGGTAACAAGGTGCAAGCAAAAATAAACCCGCAAAACATGCTAATTCCTCCCGTTAGAGGAATGCGTCCTTTATGTAATTTACGTTTATTTGGCCTATCAATTAAACCAATCCGCAACGCCAAAGGTCGGATGAAGATAGCAACAAATGTAGTAATTGCGTATGCCACTGCTATAGCAAACACTATAGATAATGTAGAATTCCAGTACATACCCAGCCTTTATTATTTAGTGTAAAATATCTGTGCAATGTTATTTGTAGCTACTCACGCCCTTAGCCTTAAAACTTGTAGTTACGTTTTTTAAATTATACCATCAGATTAGGTGCAAATGACTAAAAACCCATCTATCGCCATTCTGCTGGCAGCTTATAACGGACAAGACTACTTGCGTAAACAATTAGACTCCATTGTAACGCAAACTTACCCCAACTGGACCCTACATGCTATAGATGATGGCTCTTCAGATCAAACCCAAAATATTCTCCAAGAATATCAAGCTCGACTTGGCCCACAAAAAATGACTGTTGTGACCACTAAGAACCAAGGATGTGCCAAAACTTTTTTAACCTTGGTTTGCGAGCCTACTATCCAAGCTGATTATTATGCTTACTCCGATCAAGATGATATTTGGGATGCGGATAAATTAGCTAAAGCTCTGGCCGCCTTAGCTTCCCTTACCCCAAACTTACCACAACTTTACTGCAGTGGGGCACGCGTGATCGATGCTAATGAAAAACCATTAGGCCAGTTACCCATTAAAAAACGCCCTCCTTCTTTGCAAAATGCCTTAATTCAATGCATTGCAACAGGAAACACCATGGTATTTAATCATCTTGCTCGTAAGATTCTTCTTGATGCTGGCGTTGTCAACGTACCGCTACATGACTGGTGGACCTATTTGGCTATCTGTGCATCTGGAGGCGAATGTTATTACGATATGAGCTCTACATTGAGTTATCGCCAGCACGGAAACAATGTGATGGGCTTTAAACAGAGCTTTTTAGCACGATATTTAAAAAAATTGAACCGTGTGTTAAATGATCAATTTATCCAAATTAATACCTCACAGCTGTGCGCTCTGAGTAAAATTGAAACTAAGCTCACCCCCAAGTCTATCCACACCCTCAATTACTACCGCCGTTCCTTAAAGGGAAATCTGTTTACGCGGATGTATTATTTGTACCAATCAGGTGTATATCGACAAGAAATACTTGGCACCATGGGGGTATATTTGGCTCTGATCATAGGCAAGTTATAAATTAGAGATTAGCCTTCAGAGATAAGCGCAGCACTTTGATTGGCTTCATTATATTGCTGCAATCCCTCAGATATTTCGCCATAAAATACCACTTTGCCATGTTCCAGCCACAGAACTTTATTACACAGATCTTTTAATATATTCAAACTATGCGAAGCAATCACCACAATATCAGCTGAGTGAATAAATTGTTGAATACGTTTCTCTGCTTTACGAATAAATGACTCATCTCCAGCGTTAATGACCTCATCGATGATAAGAATTTCCGGAGTAATACTGGTTGCAATAGCAAATGCCAAGCGTAATTTCATTCCTGCAGAATAAGTTCGCACTGGCATAGAAAGATAATCGCCTAATTCTGTAAACTCAGCAATTTCATCCCGTAAAACATTTATCTGCTGATAACTTAACCCTTGCAATAAACCACGCAGCACAATGTTATCGTAACCAGTGGCTTCAAGCTCCATGCCCAGCATAATATCTAACAAAGTTGATATTTCACCCGCGATCTCAACCGTGCCCGAGGTGGGTGGATAAATATTCGCCAATACTCGCAATAAAGTACTTTTACCTGCACCATTATGTCCAATTAAACCGACTCGATCACCATGTTCGAGGTTCAATGATAAATTATCCAAAGCACGCACGGTAACGACTTGGTTTTGAGTTCCTTCAAACCGACCACCTGTACTAACTCGTAATAGCTGATGCTTCAGAGAACGCGTATCGATCCCATAAATGGGAAAATCGATAGATACTTGATCAAGTTTTATGGATGCCATTATATCCTCAAAGCCAATAAATAATTCGTGTGCGTGTTCGTTTGATGAGTAATACCATCATCACTATTCCGATTAAGGTTACTGATAGCACAAATAGCCAAGAATAAGTTGTAGGCCACTCGCCTAATAAAGGTTGTCGGATGAGATCTAAAAATTGTGCGAATGGATTGTATTTTACTAAAAATTGATATTTTTCAGATAAAGTTTTTGGCGACCAAATAATCGGCGTTAGGAAAAAAGCAATCTGCATTAAGCTCGCGATAATCGGTTGTAAATCACGAAATCGTGCACCCAGAATGCCTAAAATCCAACCATAACAGAATCCATTTATTAAAATAACCAGAATACTCAGTGGTAAAATTAATAAAGCTAAGCTGAGTTTAGTTGAAAAAAATATGAGTAGAAAAATAACGGGAATAATGTTGTGGAAAAAAATGATAGCATTACGCACCAACATACGTAATAAAAATACCGAATACGGCAAACTCATTTGCTTAAGATAAGACGAACTTTCGATAAAAATATTTGAACCTTCACTTACTAAACTAGCAATAAATGACCAAGTGACTAATCCTATAGCGAGAAAAGGCAAATATTCATCAAGTGGCTGATTAAGCAAAGTACCATACAAAAAACCTAAACATAAAATGGTAACTAGCATACTCATGGTAAGCCACCATGGCCCCAGGTAAGAACGACGATACCGCAGACGAATATCCTGCCAGCCAAAGAGCAACCACACACGCCAGAACTTTAAACTACCTTTAAAGTCCAAGTAAGCTAAATTAAATCTTTGATTCATAATTAGTTATTAGTTTTTTTATGTTAAGGATAAAGCCCAGGGCAAACGCATCTAAATTATCGACATCGTCATTTTTTGAGTTTATTGGCAATAATTTTAGATGATCAGGCCCTAGGATAAAGCCAAACTTATTGATGCTAATCGCTTTAAGTAAGATTATACTATAGGGCAGGTGTTGTTACTACTTTTAGGAAAATATATGTCTTCTATCATTCTGCAAGATAAACGTGAACAAGCGGTTCTCCGTTACCATCCTTGGATTTTTTCTGGCGCGATTAAAAAAGTTCAAGGCGATCCTCAACCTGGAGAAACTATTACCATTCTGGATAATAATAAAAATCCACTTGCCGTAGGTGCTTATTCCCCACTTTCGCAAATTCGTGTGCGCGTTTGGGATTTTGACCCAAATACTTCTATCGACAGTGCTTTTTTTCAAACTCGTTTGCAGACCGCTCTAGAAAGACGGCGGAGATGGTTAGCGCCCAACGTTAATTCCTTTCGCCTGATCAACAGCGAAGCTGATGGGCTACCTGGTATTGTTATTGATGTGTATGGGCAATATGTGGTCTTGCAATGCTTATCTGCCGGTGCTTACTTCTGGCGCTCTACTCTTATTGACGTTATTCCCAAGGTATTAAATTGCCGCGCGATTGTTGAGCGGATGGAAGGAGCCAGTTTATCTAAAGAAGGTTTGCAAGCTCAATCTGGGGTAGTATGGGGAAGTATGCCAGATGACATGCCGATCACGATTAATGAACATGACATATTATTCCGTGTTGATATCTTACGTGGTCAAAAAACGGGATTTTATTTAGATCAGCGTGACAATCGACAACTAGTCAAAAGCATTAGTTCGCAAAAACGTGTATTAAATTGCTTTGCTTATACTGGCGGCTTTGGAATTGCGGCACTAGCTGGCGGTGCAAAGGATGTCACCCATATTGAGGCTTCAGCTAAGTATGCAGAATCTATTCATGACAATGTGTTACTCAATAACTTAGATTCCCATAAAAACCATGTCATTGTCGGAGATGTCTTTGAACAACTACGCCTATTTCAAGAACGCAAAGAACGCTTTGACCTGATTATTTTAGATCCTCCCAAATTTGCAGATTCCAAACATCGATTAGTAACCGCCTGCCGTGGATACAAAGATATTAACCGTCTGGCCATGGAACTATTAAACCCTGAAGGTAGCCTGCTGACATTTTCATGCTCGGGCGCTATGCAGACTGATTTATTTAGTAAAGTTATTGCCGATGCCGCCATCGATGCTAAACGCCAAGTGCTGGTGCGCCAACGTTTATGGCAAGCTTGCGACCATACCATTAATATCTGCTTTCCAGAGGGATTGTATTTGAAGGGATTGTGGTGCGAGGTATAATTACTACCCAATATTTGGTAAAATAAGAATTTTTAGCAAGGCAAAACTCCCATGCAAAATTCCTATGAGCCAAAAACCTTAGAATCCGAAGTGCAGGCCTATTGGCAAGAGAACCAAAGCTTCGCTGCCAAAGAAAATACAGGCAAACCCAAATATTATTGCCTTTCTATGCTCCCCTACCCTAGTGGACATCTACACATGGGGCATGTGCGTAATTACACCATTGGTGATGTAATATCCCGGTTTCAGCGCATGCAAGGCAAAGAGGTATTGCAACCCATGGGTTGGGATGCATTTGGCTTGCCTGCAGAAAATGCTGCATTGCAACATAAAGTAGCGCCTAGCACCTGGACACAAAATAATATCGCGGCAATGCGCCAAGAGTTTCAACGCTTAGGGTTCGCTTATGACTGGAATCGAGAACTCGCGACGTGTGATCCTGACTACTACCGTTGGGAACAATGGTTGTTTACCCAATTATTTAAAAAAGGGCTCGCCTACCGCAAACAAGCGCTAGTAAACTGGGATCCTGTAGATCAAACTGTACTGGCCAATGAACAAGTCATTGATGGCCGAGGTTGGCGTTCAGGTGCACTGGTAGAACAGCGCGAAATATCCCAATGGTTTTTAAAAATTACCGCATATGCGGATGAGCTATTAGACGAATTAGATAATTTAAACGGTTGGCCTGAGCAAGTACTACTCATGCAACGCAACTGGATTGGCCGCTCAGTGGGCGCGGAAATTCATTTTCCCGTTATCGATACTGACATTCAGCTCACGGTGTATACCACCCGCGCCGATACCTTATGCGGGGTTACGTATCTTTCTATCGCTCCCAAGCATCCACTCGCTCAACAAGCTGCTGAGCAAAATCCCCAGATTGCTGAATTTATAGCAAACTGCCAAACAGGTACGATTGCTGAAGCCGCACGCGCTAAATTAGAAAAACAAGGTATTGCGACTCCTTTTTATGCGCGTAATCCCTTGAACGATGAAGTTTTGCCTATCTGGATCGCCAATTATGTCGTAATGGACTATGGTTCTGGTGCCGTTATGGCAGTACCTAGTCACGATGAACGCGATTTTGAGTTTGCACAAAAATATCATTTACCCTATAAAATCGTTGTAGCTTCTAACAATGGCACCTCCGTGGATAATTCATCAAGCGCCTATACAGAATATGGTGTACTGGTTAATTCCGGAGAGTTTGATGGATTAACTTCCCTAGCTGCTAAAGAAGCCATTACCGATACTTTAGAAAAAACGGGTTTTGGACAGCAAAAAATCAATTATCGTTTGCGTGATTGGGGTATTTCACGCCAACGCTATTGGGGCACGCCTATTCCTATTATTTACTGCCCCGATTGTGGTCCTGTTGCAGTCCCTGAACAAGACTTACCTGTTCGTTTACCTGAAGATATTGTACTGTCTCAGCCCGGATCCCCACTGGCCGATATGCCCGAATTCGTAAATTGTCTCTGCCCACAATGTGGCAAGGCTGCACGACGTGAAACGGATACTTTCGATACTTTCGTCGAATCCTCCTGGTATTTTGCTCGCTATACCTGTGCGGACCAAACCCAAAAAATGCTAGATGAACGTGCCAATTACTGGCTTCCCGTTGATCAATATATTGGTGGCATTGAGCACGCCGTATTACATTTATTATATGCGCGCTTTTTCTATAAGGTCTTGCGCGATCAAGGTTTAGTCACTAGTTCTGAACCCTTTACCAATCTGTTAACCCAAGGAATGGTACTAAAAGATGGAGCTAAAATGTCTAAGTCGAAAGGCAATGTCGTCGAACCCCGGCCGCTAATCGAGCATTATGGAGCTGACACAGTGCGCTTATTTAGTATGTTTGCAGCCCCCCCGGATCAGAGTTTGGAATGGAGCGATTCTGGTGTAGAGGGTGCATATCGTTATCTCAATCGTTTGTGGAAATTAGTCCAGGGGCATTTAGAAAAAGGCCCTGCAGCGCAACTAAATACCGGCGAATTAACTGCTGAAGAACAAAAAATCTGGCAGCAAATCCATCAAACCATATATAAAGTGAGCGATGATTATGGCAGACGCCAGACATTTAATACCGCCGTGGCTTCTCTGATGGAATTAACAAATAATTTAACTCCGTTGCTCCAAAGCGCAACACCCTCTGCATCAGCATTATTACGGGAAGGAATACGCATTGTAGTTTTATTACTGTCCCCGATTACACCGCATATTTGTCATTCTATGTGGAAAGCATTGGGCAATTCGGATGCTATCATCCATGCCGACTGGCCACAGGTTGATCCTGCAGCTCTAAAAACTGATACCATTAATTGGATTGTACAAGTGAATGGCAAATTGCGTGCGCAATTTAGTTTGCCTGCAGATGCTGCAAAAGCGGAAATCGAGAAAACCGCTTATGAACATGAAAATGTGCAAAAATTTATTGAGGGGAAAGAACTTAAAAAAATAGTGGTAGTACCCGGTAAACTCGTTAATTTGGTGGTAGGATGAAAAATTCCCTTTCTTTATTGCTTTGTATTTTAAGCTTATGCCTCGCGGCGTGTGGATTCCAGCTACGGGGTACTACCCCTATTCCTGAAAGTATTCAACGTCTGGCTATTGAACCTAATGATCCTTATCTACCTTTTCAACAAGAAATTCGTGGGTTGTTGCTTTCTTATAATGGGCTAAGCATAGTAAATACCGCGCAAAAACCAGATGCCATTTTATACATACTTTCAGATGATTTTCTGGTGTCAGACACGAGTATTGGTGCTGATGGGCGGATTCGTGAGAAAAGTTATAACTATAAAGTCTCGTTCACACTCAAAACCGCTTCTGGACAAACTCTGATACCACCACAAGTCATTAACAGCATGCGGATTATTGAATTCAATCCCGATTTAGCATTAGCCCAAACTATGGAAGCGCAAATCATCCGCAACGAAACCCGTAAGGATGTTGCCAACCAGCTGGTAAGATGGTTAACCATGGCCCCTGATGAACCTATTCCTGAGGCACCCGCTAAGGAATCATCTAATGCAGTCTTGGAAGAAAAACAATGAAACTATCATTGGCCCAATTATCACATCAACTCCAACAACTGGCTCCCATATACATAATCGCCAGCGCAGAGCCTCTTTTAGCCCAAGAAGCCATGGATATGATTTACCGGGCCGCTCGTCAGGCGGGTTTTAACGATCGCATATGGATGGCTCCTGCACACAAAGACGATTGGGAACGCCTAGGCAGTTTACATGACAATTTAGATTTATTTAGCCAGCAACAAATTATCCATTTACATATCCATAATGGAAAACCTAGTCCATATGGCATACAACAATTGCAACGCTATGTACAAAAACCCAACTCTAATCAGATTTTAGTGATTAATATCGATAAACTTGATAAAGCCCTACTCTCCAGCCGTTGGTTCACGCAACTAGAACAAGCAGGGATACTCGTCGCCATTTGGCCACTCTCAACCCACGAGTTAACGGCCTGGTTACAAAGACGTGCGGAGCATTATCAAATCCAATTAGAAAAATCAGCATTTACGGAATTACAAAATCGCACCCAAGGCAATTTACTGGCAACAGAACAAGCATTGCAACAACTGGCATTGTTCCCGCAGCCCATTCGGCTTGCAGAACTAAAAGCTCTCATTGCGGATCAAGCCCAATACGCTATTTTGGACTTTGTGCAACATTTGTTGCATCATCAATATCGTGAATGCTTAACCATACTGCAGAATTTGCAAAAAAACGACGTTGAACCTACTTGGATTATCTGGCAATTGGCAATGAATATACGCAAAGCCCAATTACCCATAGCTAGAGCCCTCTTGCCTTTGTTAAATGAAGTTGAGATAGGAATAAAAAGCGGTGATACTTTAAATGGTTGGACATTACTCAGAAATTTTATTTACGCAGGCTTAAAAAATTATGCAAAAAAATGACGCGCCTACCTATTCACCTCTTCTTGGGATATTTGGTGGCTCTTTTGATCCCATCCATATAGGACATTTAAATGGGCTTTGGGAAATCACCCAGAAAGTCGAGTTTGATCGGCTGCATATTATTCCGTGTGGGCAATCTCCGACTAAAAAAGCCTTACAAACTACTACGGAACATCGACTCGCCATGTTGCAACTGGCTATTAAACACCAGCCACATTGGCATATAGATGAATGCGAAATTGCGCGTGGCGGCAACTCTTATACGATTGATACGCTAAAAGGTTTGCATGAAGAGTTTCCACACCATAATTTATGCCTTATTATCGGCGTCGATGTGGCCGCGCGATTAATGGAATGGCGTAATTGGCAACAAATTTTATCTTTTGCAAATTTGATTATCATGACTCGCCCTGACTATGCATTATTTGAAACCCCTTGGATTTTGGAGTTACAGCGACGTACACTAAGCAACCCGCAGCAATTGCATACTGAAAAAGTCGGCGGCGTTTATTGGCAAAAGATCACCTCTCTTGCCATTTCTGCTACTCAAATTAGAAAATTAAGTAGTGAGAATAAGCCACCGCCTTTTTTAGTACCAAGCACTGTATGGGATTATATACAAC